>JAFNYY010000064.1 GCA_017383125.1 Schwartzia sp. (in: firmicutes) | reverse complement strand
GCCATGCAAACTGCTTAGTGATATCCGAGTGTAGTGCAGGATGAACTTAGCATGTTTGTAGGAGGTCGGAGGGGTGAATAAAGTCAGCTGTAAGTCTTGTCACCCCTCAGTCAGCTTAACTGACAGCTCCACTGGAGGGGAGCTTGTCGTATGAATATGGATAGATAGAAAAAGCCTGCTGCACAGTTGAGTCTGTGCAGCAGGCTTTTAGGTTTACAAATTATTTTTATTCCTTATCGTAGAAGGGCTGCTTACCGAAGACGATATGCTCCGGAAGAATCGGCAGGTCGCGGAACCAGGTGCCGGTAGCCCGGTAGATTGCGTGAGCGAGAGCCGGAGCAGGGGTGTTGATGACTACCTCGCCAATAGACTTGGCACCGAAGGGGCCGGTAGGCTCGTAGCTTTCCTCAAACTCCGTCCGCAGGATGCCCACATCCTGACGGCTGGGAATCTTGTATTGCATGAAGCTGTCTTCCAAAGGCTTGCCGTCCACATAGGTGACATTTTCTGTAAGAGTCATGCCGATACCCTGAGCAATGCCGCCCTCAGTCTGAATCCGGGCAAGATTCGGGTTTACTACTGTGCCGCAGTCGACCACCGACAGATAATTGAGAATATCAACCTTGCCGGTGAGCTTATCCAGCTCTATTTCCACCATGCCCACCATGAAGGGCGGGGGAGAGGTGGGAGAAGAATGGCTGACGGTGACGATGCCGGAATTATTGGAATTGGCCTGCAGCTTGTAGGAAACATCCTTCAGAGAAACCTTCTGGTCGGTGCCGAGGCGACAAACCTCTTTGCCGGCAAATTTCATTTCATCCTCGCTACAGCCAAGCATACCGGCAGCAACCTGACAGATTTCCTTCTTCAGCTTCTCGCAGGCCATCTCCGTTGCCTTGCCGGTAAGGTATGTGGTGGAGGAAGCATAGGAGCCGGAATCGTAGGGAGAGTAGTCGGTATCAGCGGAGAGTACAGCCACATCATCAGGCTCGCAGTCCATGCACTCGGCTACCATCTGGGCCAGAATTGTATCGGAGCCGGTACCCATATCAGCAGCACCGTGCAGCAGATTGTAGGTGCCGTCATCACTGAGCTTCAGAGTGGCGGAGCCTACATCGAGGTTGGAGATAGCGGAACCCTGCATTGCCATGGCGATACCGGCGGTGCGGACCTTGCCGTTACCCATGTCCCGGACAGGGTATTTCTCTGCCCAGTTGAAAAGTTCCTTGGCACGGTTTATGCAACGGTCGAGGGCGCAGGAGGTGCAGGTGTGACCGTAGTAGGCCGGCATGACCATACCTTCCCTGACCATGTTTTTCAAGCGGATTTCCGTGGGGTCCATGCCGATTTTCTCAGCCAGTTCATTGACGCAGGATTCCACGGCAAAGATGCCCTGTGGTGCTCCGTAGCCGCGGTAGGCTCCAGCAGCCTGAAGATTGGTATAGACAACCTCCGTATCGAAGCTGTAGGCTTCCATGTTGCCTGTATAGAGAGGAAGCGGCTTAGTACCGGAAAGGTGAACTGTCGTGGGTGCGTGTTCGCTGTAAGCACCACTGTTGGACAGGGTGTAGAGCTTTATGCCTCTGATGGTGCCGTCGTTCATGGCACCGAGGCGGACGCTGACCTCCATCTCATGACGGGGACTGCCGCATATCTGGCATTCCTTACGGGTGTATATCATTTTGGCAGGACGGCCGGTTTTCAAGGTGACAAGGGCCGGATAGACTTCGTTTACTGCGGTCTGCTTGGCACCAAATCCGCCACCGATGCGGGGCTTCTCTGTACGGATTTGACTTTTGGGGATACAGAGAGCCTGAGACAGAATCCGGCGAAGATGGAAAACAATCTGAGTAGAGGAAATAACATGGAGACGGCCGTAGCGGTCAATCTCCGTATAGGCGCGGAAGGTTTCCATCATTGCCTGCTGTACGGCTCTGATGTGGTACTTATGCTCAATGATATGGTCGCAGGTGGCAAGTACAGCATCTACATCGCCGTAGGAATGGCTCTCGGCGGAAACCAGGTTGCGCTTATTGTCGCCGCCTACCGGTACCATGGGTTTCCAGTCATCTTCGGGATGAACGAGGACGGGATTATCCTTGGCGGTATGGTAGTCGAGGACAGGCTCCAGTACCTCATATTTTACCTTGATGACCTTGAGGGCAGCATCGGCTGCTTTCTCATTCTCGGCAGCGACGATGGCCACCGGATCACCTACGAAGCGGACATGACGGTCGAGGATGAGTCTGTCATAGGGGGATGGCTCCGGATAGGTCTGACCGGCGATGGTGAACCGCTGTTTGGGGACATCCTCCCAGGTGTAGACTGCTGCAACGCCGGGAAGCTTTTTAGCTACGGCGGTATTTATTTCGGTGACGATTGCGTTGGGGTGGGGGCTGCGGAGCAGCTTTACTACCAGAGTACCCTGACCGGTGGTGATATCATCCATAAAGAGCGGCTTGCCCAGCAGGAGCTGTTGGGAATCCTTTTTGCGGTATCCCTTGCCGACGACCTTCAGATTCTTTTCTGTCATGGCTTACTCCTTTCTGCTGTCCCGGTAGTCCAGGAAGGCGCGAATGCCTCTGAGCTGACCGTTATATCCGCTACAGCGGCAGAGATTTCCTACGAGATAAGCGCGAATTTCATCATCGGTAGGATTGGGATTTTCCCGAAGCAGGGCAATGGTATTGACAATGAAGCCGGGATTGCAGAAGCCGCACTGCTCAGCGCCCTGGTCGGCAATAAAGCCAATAAATTCCTTTGCTTCATCCTGCAGTCCTTCAAGGGTAACAATCTTGTGGCCGTTGGCTCGTACCGTAAGAACGGAGCAGGAAAGCACCGGTATATCGTCCATGAAAACGGTGCAAAGACCGCAGTTGGTGGTTTCACAGCCGCATTTTACGCTGTAGCAGCCGTGCTTCCTGAGAAAATCTAAAAGGAGCATATCAGCATCAACGGAATCGGTGATAACCCGGCCGTTGACATTTATCTTTACTTCCATTACAGCTGACCTCCTATCTCCATCGTTCCGCGCTGAGTAAGTACCTTAGCCAGATGGGTTCGGTACTGGGCGCTGCCGCGGCTGTTGCTGTCGGTCTTTACGGCAGCAGCGACGGCTACGGCAAATTTCTCAGCAGTTTCCGGGGTGATGCCGCCGGTTAAAATGCCTTCGGTATCCTTCACAACGACGGCAACGCCGGGACGGGCGCCGATGGCAGCCCGATATTCGCCGTCAACCTTCGACACAGCACAGGCAAGCACCGGGAAATCGGTGCGCTGGATACGCATGGCCTGATAGCTTATGGCAAGAGGCTGTTTCTTCACGATGATACGGACGAGAACATCACTGTCGTATTTCATCTTGGCAAATTGGGCAAGGGGGATAATGCCGCCCTTGTGCAGCTCAACATAGGTGTCCATAGCCTGAAAAACCGTCACCACATCGGAGAAGCCGAAACGGCCGTAAATGCTGCCGCCGACGGTAGCTCCGTTGCGGAACTGTACACCGACAATGTCCTGAACTGCTTTCTTTACACAGTTATTCGTGTACGCATTGAGGCCGGGGTGGGTTTCAAGTTGACGGAGTGTGACCATGGCTCCGATAGAGAACTCGGTCTCCGTCTCATCAATCTTGTTCAGGCCCAGATCGCAGAGGTCAATCATTGTCATAATGGTGCGGCCAGTCATCCGCAACCACATCATGCCGCCCATTATACAGGCGGTCTTTTTTTGATTCAGCTCGTAGGCCTCATCGAGGCTCTGAGCCCGTACATAGTTTTTGATTGTAAGCATAGGTACCTCACAGTTTTCTCATACCGATATAGATACTTTTATGGTGCTATCATATCACATTGCGCCGTATCTTTGTAGGGGATGAATGACATGAGCGTTGACTTAATTGATAAACAACGAATTTTCTTGCAATTCCCTCAAGAACTGCATTATACTTTCATTAGCGTTGTGCTTTGAAAGATACAATGAAAATCGGAGCGACAGATGATTTACTTTGACAATGCGGCAACAACCATGCCGAAGCCGGCCTGCGTCACCGAAACGGTGATTGCTGCCATGAACAGCTTCGGCAACAGCGGTCGGGCCGTTCACGGTCTGGCAATGGATGCTTCCCGAACCATATACGAGGCGAGGGAAAAGCTGGCGAAGCTGTTTAACTGCCCCCGTGCCAATAATGTGGTCTTTACCGCCAACTCAACCGAGGCATTAAACATAGCCATCCGTGGCCTGCTGAACCCCGGCGACCATGTTATCTCTACCGATTTGGAGCATAATTCCGTCCTTCGCCCCCTTTACGATTTGGAGGAGAGCGGAGTGGAGACGGATTTCCTTTCGGCGGACAGGCAGGGGAATATAGACTATGATGACTTCTCCCGGCGGCTGAAGAAAAATACCCGGGCGATAATCTGCACTCACGGCTCCAACCTTACCGGCAATCTGCTGGATTTAGGGAGAATAGGACGCTTTGCGGCGGAGAACGGTCTGCTGTTTATTGTGGACGCTTCTCAGACGGCAGGAGTATTTCCTATAGATATGAGGAGCATGAATATATCGGTGCTTTGCTTCACCGGTCATAAATCACTGCTGGGACCACAGGGTACCGGTGGTCTGTGTGTGGCCGACGGTGTAGAAATAAAGCCGCTGAAAAGCGGCGGTACCGGTGTCCAGACATATCTCCGGCATCAGCCGGAGGAGCTGCCGACCCGTCTGGAGGCAGGGACGCTGAACGGTCATGGCATTGCCGGGCTGCTGGCCGCTCTCAACTATATAGAGGAAATCGGCTATGAAAATATCAGAACCAAAGAAGCAGCCCTGATGAGAAGGTTTTATGAAGGCGTAAGGGAAATTCCCGGCATGAAGGTCTACGGGGATTTCCGCCGGGAGAAGGCTCCCATCGTGACTCTGAACTGGATGGATGTACCATCGGGAGAGCTTGCCGATGAGCTGGCGGAGGACTACGGCATTGCCGTCCGGGCGGGGGCCCACTGTGCGCCGCGGCTCCATGAGGCCCTGGGAACGAAGGAGCAGGGAGCAGTCCGATTCAGCTTCGGCTATCAGAATACTGAAGACGAAGTGGGAACCGCTCTTGATGTATTGAGGAAAATTTGCCGATGAGAGAAAAGGAATTGCGGTTTGTGGTGACATTCCACACCACAGCCGAGGCTATGGCCACGGAAAAGCTCTGCCGGGAGAAGGCCATCGAAGGAAAGCTTATTTCAGCCCCCCGCAGTCTGAGCGCTGACTGTGGTATTGCCTGGAGCTCGCCGGCTGAGCTGTCCGGGCGGGTGAAGGAAGCTGTGGAAGCTGCCGGTATAGAAACTCAGGGGTTTCATGAGGTTATGGTATGAAGCGGCTTTGTGATCTGCTGGCAATTGTCCCCGGTGTAACGGCTATAATCGGCGGCGGCGGCAAAACCACCTTGATGATGACTCTGGCCAAGGAGCTGTCAGAAAGAGGAAGGGTCATCGTGACCACCTCTACGAAGATCCTGCCGCCGGAGGATATTCCGGCGTTGATAAATCCCACCGGCAAGGAAGTCACCGAGGCACTGACGAGAAATCCTGTCATTTGTGTGGGAAATAAATGTGGGGACAAATTCTCCTCAAGCACTATCAGCTTCGCGGAGCTGGCGAAACTGGCAGATTATGTGCTGACAGAGGCGGACGGCAGCCGCCAGCTGCCCTTGAAAGCTCATGCTGACTATGAGCCGGTTATTCCCGATACAGCTAATCAGTGTATTTATGTTATCGGTATTGATTGTATTGGCGGCAGGCTGTCAGAGGTCTGTCACAGGCCGGAGCTTTTTGCGGAGCTGAACGGCTGCGGAACCGATGAATCGGTGACGGCGGAGCTGGCGGCTGCTGCTGTGAAGAAAGAGAGGCTGGCTGACAGATATTTCATCAATAAAGCAGATGACAATGAAGGAATGGAAAAAGCCGCAAATCTGGCGGTGTTGCTTGGCAAGCCGTCAGTTTTTGGCAGTCTGCATAGGGGAGAATACAAATGCTTGTAGTAATAAGAGGAGCCGGAGATTTAGCCAGCGGCATTGCCCTGCGGCTGCTGCGCAGCGGTATCAGGGTGGTAATGACCGACTTGGAGCGGCCTCTGGCCATACGCCGGAGCGTAGCCTTCTGTGAGGCAAATCGCCTCGGGGAAATAACTATTGAGGGAATCACCGCCAAACACGCGGCCGACTGTCAGACGGCAGTGAGCCTGATGGAGAAGGGCTTTCTGCCGGTACTGGCTGACCCATTGGGAAGTTGTATCGAAGAATTGAAGCCGACGGCGGTGGTGGACGCAATTCTGGCGAAGCGAAATCTGGGGACGAGGATTACCGATGCCCCGGTTGTCATCGGAGTAGGCCCCGGCTTTACCGCTGGAGAGGATTGCCACGCCGTAGTGGAAACAATGCGTGGTCATACCCTCGGCAGAGTTATCTATAATGGAGCAGCATTGCCCAATACAAATATTCCGGGTCTTATCGGCGGATTTGCCGGTGAGCGGGTACTGCGGGCACCGGCCGACGGAATTTTCAATGCTGTTTTGGAAATAGGCGCCGCAGTGAAGCAGGGTGATGTCACCGGCTATGTAGAGGGCAAGCCTATGAAGGCCACAATTGATGGCGTGCTTCGCGGCCTCATTGCTGACGGCACTCCGGTAAAGGAAGGACTGAAGTGCGGTGATGTAGACCCCCGTGGTGATGCCTCCTACTGTCAGCTGACCTCAGACAAGGCACTGGCCATCGGCGGCGGTGTACTGGAGGCAATTCTTAATCTCAGCGGAGCATTGAAGAACTATGGGAGTGAGACATTGTCAGAAGATATAAAGCTCACGAAGCTAGCCAAATGCGCCGGCTGCGGGGCGAAGGTGGGAGCGGGGACACTGGCGAAGCTCCTGACGGATTTGAAGGTTCATCGGGACGAAAAGCTGCTGGTGGGCTACGATAAGAGCGATGATGCCAGTGTTTATAAGGTCAGCGACGATTTGGCCCTCGTTCAGACGGTGGATTTCTTCCCCCCCATTGCCGACGACCCGTATACCTTTGGTGCCATCGCGGCTGCGAATGCTCTCAGTGATGTGTATGCTATGGGGGGTGAGCCGAAGCTGGCGCTGAATATCATGGCGGTGCCGGAAAAGATGCCCAAAGAGGCAGTTCACGAGCTGCTGCGGGGCGGCTACGACAAGGTGTACGAAGCCGGCGCTATCATCACCGGCGGTCACAGTATTCTGGATGATGAGCCGAAGTACGGTCTGGCGGTGACAGGCTTTGTCCATCCGTACAAGCTGCTGAAAAACTGCGGAGCGGAGCCGGGAGATGTGCTTTTCCTGACGAAGCCTCTCGGCATCGGCATCATTACCACCGCCGCCAAGGTGGATATGGCGAGCAAAGAAACTTACCAAAAGGCCGTAGCGCTGATGACCACGCTCAATAAGACCGCCAGAGATGTGATGGTGAAATACCGCGTCCATGCCTGCACCGATATTACCGGCTTTGGCCTCATGGGACATTGCTGTGAGATGGCCCAGGGGAGCAATGCGGAGCTACACATAGAAGTGGACGGGATAGACTTCATCGATGAGGCATTGCAGCTTGCCGCTATGGGTATTATCCCGGAGGGAGCATATCGCAACCGGGACTTTGCTGAGAGCCATGTGGATGATGGGGGTGTCCTGCTGGCAAAGCAGGATATGCTTTACGATCCTCAGACCTCCGGCGGGCTGCTGATGGCCGTCCATCCGGAAGATGCGGATGATATGTATTGTGAGCTGAAAAAGGCGGTGCCCTCTGCTCAGCGAATCGGCACCGTACAGGAATACAGAGGGGGAAAATATATTTTCCTCCGGGACAAGGAGAGTAAATCGTGAACCTATTGATAATCATTGCCGGAGTGACTGTGGGCATTGCCGCAGTAGTGCTGACGATGCTGGGAAATCCGGCCAACATGGGATTTTGTATAGCCTGTTTTCTCAGAGATATTGCCGGAGCCTGCAGGCTTCATCAGGCGGCAGTGGTCCAATATGTGCGGCCGGAGATAGTGGGAATCGTCCTTGGCTCCACAGTTATGTCCCTGTTCTCGCGGGAGTTTAAGGCAAGAGCCGGCTCCAGTCCGGCGGTGCGGTTTGTACTGGGTGCCTGTGTGATGATTGGCGCTCTCGTGTTTCTCGGCTGCCCTCTGCGAATGGTCATCCGTATGGGAGGCGGTGATCTGAACGCCTTCGTAGGCTTCGTGGGATTTGCTGTCGGTATTCTCATCGGCATATTTTTCCTGCGGAGAGGCTTCAGTCTGAAGCGGAGCTACAATGCAGCGACGGCTGAAGGATTTGCTCTGCCGGGGTTCATGGTGCTGCTCTTTATAGTATTCCTGATAGCTCCTGCACTATTTGCCATGTCATCAGCCGGCCCAGGTTCAAAGCACGCTCCCGTTGTCATCGCCTTTGTCATTGCACTGGCGGTGGGGGCGCTGGCGCAGAAATCCCGCCTCTGTATGGTAGGCGGTATGCGTGATGTGGTCATGTTCCGTGACTTCACTCTCCTCAGTGGTTTCATTGCGGTCTTTATTACCGTTCTGGCGGGAAACATACTCCTTGGCAGCTTCAGGGGTTTTTCCACCTATCTGCAGCCTATTGCCCACGGGGCACAGCTTTGGAATCTCCTTGGCATGACTGCCGTAGGCTGGGGCAGTGTCCTTTTGGGAGGTTGTCCTCTCCGTCAGCTTATATTGGCCGGCGAGGGCAACGGTGACAGCGCTGTTACAGTCTTTGGCATGATTGCCGGTGCGGCGGTGGCTCACAACTTCAAGCTGGCCGGCGGTGCCGCTGCTCTGAAGGACGGAGTATACAGCGTGGGGGGCATTGGCCTGAACGGTCAAATTGCCCTGACAGTAATATTTGGTATACTGTTACTTGTATCGGTAATGAATCTGCCTAAGGAAAAGTGAATTCCCTGAAGGGAGGAAGAAAAATGGTTGACGCCAGAGGTCTTAGCTGTCCGTTGCCAGTGGTGATGGTACAGAAGGAAGTAACTAAAAATAATCCGGCAGAGCTGGAGGTCATGGTTGACGCCAGGGTCTGCGTGGAAAATGTAACCCGTTTCGGCAAGAGTCAGGGCTACAGTGTGACAGTAGAAGAAATTGACGGGGAGTATAAGCTCCTGTTGAGAAAGTAAAATGGAAAAAATCGCAGAAGCTCTGCAGAAACAGCTGGCAGAGGGTAAAAACTCAGTCCTTGTGACAATCATTGAGCAGGCTGGCTCTGCACCCAGAGGGCAGGGGACACAGATGCTGGTGGGAGCCGACGGCCTTTTGGCCGGAACTGTTGGCGGCGGAGCTATCGAAGCCAGTGCCATTGCCAGAGCCGGGGAACTGCCCCCCCATAGAGAATCGGCTGAGATAAGCTATGACCTGTCAGGAGAAGACAAGGCCGATTTAGGAATGGTTTGCGGCGGCGGGGTCACATTGCTTTTCACTCCGCTGCCGGCGGCGGATGAAACTGTCCGGAGCGTGGCAGACCTGTTGGCAATTTCTATCAGGGAAAATCGTCAAGGTTTTATTCGACTGGGTTTGACGGACGGGAGCCTCGACCTGCTGGATGAGGACGGCAACGCCCTGACCGGAGGCATCACAAAAGAAGATGTAAAAGATGTCGGCTATGGAGGAAGGACGCAGGGAGGCTGCTTCATTCTTCCAATTCCTCTGAAGCAGAGGGTCATCCTCTGCGGCGGCGGCCATGTGGCTCAGAGACTCGTGCCGGTGCTGACAGGAGTAGACTTCCGGGTGACGGTAGCCGAGAATCGCCGGGAATTTGCCCGGGAAGAGCTTTTTCCCACGGCAGAGAGAGTACAGCTTGTGGAATATACTAGACTGGCCGACTACATCGACCTGCAGAGGTCAGACTTTATTGTCATTATGACTCACGGCCATATCCATGACTACATATTGCAGGAGCAGCTTCTGCGGGATGACTATGCCTATATCGGCGTCATGGGCTCACGGCGGAAGATTGCCGCTGTGAATGAGAAGCTGGCGGCTGCCGGCATAAGCAGGGAAGCAATGGAAAGAGTCCATACCCCAATCGGTACTGCCATCGGAGCTGCCACCCCAGCAGAGATTGCCATTTCCGTTGCAGCGGAGTGTATCGCTGTGCGGGCAGAGCGGCGGAAGCTTATCGGAAGAGCCTGTCCCAGCACTTTGTAATTGAGAGGTGTTTATAGTGAAGCCAGCAGTTAAAGTGATGATACTGGAGGACAACGGTCAGAAATTCTTTGGTGAAGGCCCTTACAGGCTATTGAAATCCGTTGAGGAGACCGGTTCTCTGCGACAGGCCGCCATGAATATGGAGATGGCTTATACAAAGGCGCGGAAGCTATTGCAGAATGCCGAAACAGGCTTCGGGGTGAAGCTGCTTATCCCATCCATCGGTGGCGCCCACGGCGGTGGCAGCATCCTCTCTCCGGAGGGAGCCGCCCTGCTGAAAAAATATGAGGAATACCGGCGGCGCAGCCGCGAAACCAATGCAAAAATATATGAGGAAATATTCGGTGAGTAAGGGTGCGGACAGAATTACTGTCGGCTGTATCATCATGGCCTCGGGACAGGGGAAAAGGTACGGCGGCAACAAGCTCATGGCACTGCTGAAGGGGCTGCCGCTGATTGACTTCATCCTTCGGGCCACCGATGGACTCTTTGATCGGCGGCTTGTTGTGACCAGGCACCGGGATGTGGAGGAATATGCCCTCAGCCTCGGTGTCAAAGTACTGCTCCACACCTGGCCGGAGCGAAGTGACACTATACGCCTTGGAATAGAGCGTATGGCAGACTGCTCACATTGTCTTTTCTGCATGGGAGATCAGCCACTGATAAAAAGAGAAAGTCTGGAAAAAATCATCAGGGCGGCTCAGCAGGAGCCGGAAAGAATCTGGCGTGTTGAGGCGGCTGGGATACCGGGGGCACCGGTGCTTTTTCCTCAGAAATTCTTTTCTGAATTGACGGCTTTGCCCACCGGAGAGGGCGGTGGATATGTCATCCGCAATCATCCGGAGGAAGTGTCGGCCGTAGCGGCGGACTCGTATGAGCTGCTTGATGTGGATACTCTGGACGACCTCAAGACAGTAGAAAAATACTTGTGAAGAATCCTCAAATGTCGTATAGTTGTGAAGTGATTTTTTGCAAGAAAGGATAATTCCAATGAAGAAAAACCAAGACTGGGAAGCCTATGAATTTGAAGCCCCCATGAAGCTGTCCAAGGCACTGCCCTTGGGACTGCAGCATGTACTGGCAATGTTCGTGGGAAACCTCACACCTATTTTGATTATTACCGGTGCCTGCGGTATCGTCGGCAATGAATTTGCTGCTCTCCGCATAGAGCTGCTGCAAAATGCAATGCTGGTAGCCGGCCTGGTGACCATCGTCCAGCTCTACGCCATCGGTCCTGTCGGCGGTAAGGTGCCAATCATCATGGGTACATCCTCCGGTTTCATCGGCGTTTTTAATTCAGTAGCTGCCAGCATGGGCGGAGGCATTCTTGCCTACGGAGCTATCATGGGTGCATCCGTCATCGGCGGCATTTTTGAGACGGTGCTGGGTGCCTTTTTGAAATCCCTACGCCGCTTCTTCCCACCGGTGGTCACCGGTACTGTCGTACTGTCCATCGGCCTCAGCCTTATTGCCGTCGGTGTAAATTCCTTCGGCGGCGGCGTGACTGCAAAGGACTTCGCCTCAATGGAAAACCTCGGCCTTGGCCTTTTCGTCCTTGTGGCGATTCTGGTTTTTAAGTCCTCGAAGAATTTCATGATAAGCTCCTCCTCCATCCTGTTGGGTATTATTGTGGGATATGTGGCAGCCGCTGTCATGGGAATGATGCTTCCCACCACTGCCGCTGATGCCAACGGAGCAACCTATGTGAAAGCATGGGTTCTGAACTGGGACAAGGTATGGCAGGCTTCATGGTTTGCCGTTCCCTCCCTGATGCCGGTACCCCTTACCTTTGACATGAGAGCCATCCTGCCGGTCTGCATTATGTTTATCGTCACCGCCGTGGAGACGGTGGGCGATATTTCCGGCGTTATCGTCGGCGGAATGAACCGCGAAGCCTCCGAGAAGGAACTGGCCGGCGGTGTAATGTGCGACGGTGTAGGCTCCTCATTCGCCGCCCTTTTCGGCGTGTTGCCCAATACCTCTTTCAGTCAGAATGTCGGTCTGGTAGCCATGACGAAAGTAGTCAATCGCTTCGCCCTTGCTACCGGCGCAGTTTTCCTCAT
>JAFNYY010000063.1 GCA_017383125.1 Schwartzia sp. (in: firmicutes) | reverse complement strand
GGTCTCTAAAATATGCAGCCACGACTTCGCCTGTACCTGTGAAATTTCCGCTGTCTGAGCCAGCTCCGATACATTTACCATACCGGAGCAGCGTGCTGCAACAGCAGTAATAAACCGCATGAATTTCAGGGAATCAATAGAGTCTGACAGATCGCGTATGTCACGCTGAATATAAGTACTAAGATAACTGCTGTAAAAAATCTGTCGGTTTGTATTTTGCCCGCTGACGATTGCCGGCATAGAGCCGCAAAAAATCCGCTCGAAAACGGCCGGGGTATCAAGCACCTTCCGACTCGTCATCCTATCCGTTAATTTATCTATATCAACTAAGAAGGGCGTTGTGTCCACACCGTCAATCTCTCCCTGTGAAAGAGAGGTCAAAGACAACACAGCAACTCTTCCCGCCAGTGATTCCTGTACGCCTTTCATCAGCTTAAATATCTGTGAACCGGTAAGCCAAAAGGCTCCCGGCTCATGGTTTTTATCAGCATAAATTTTTATATAAGAGAAAAGCTCCGGAGCGTATTGCACCTCATCTATCAAGACCGGCGGTTTATGAAGCTGCAAAAACATTTCCGGATCTGTTTTCGCCAGATTTCTCTCGTTCAAATCATCCAGCGTTACATAACTGCGAGCTGTACCTTCCATGAGTTTTTGCAGCATTGTCGTTTTACCAACCTGTCGCGGTCCGGTAACTAGAACAACAGGATATTCCTGTGTAACTTGCATTACAATTTTTTCTAGGCTGCGGGATATGTATTTCATAGCCATCCTTCTTTCGGCCAATTTAATGTTTGATATAATAATAGCCGAAATTTACCCCTATTTCAATAAAAAATTTCGGCTGATTTTACAGCATTCATAAAATCAGCCGAGAAGCACCCCCTTTTTAGACAAAAAATCGGCCAATTTTATGTTGCACATAAAATCAGCCGAAACCTTTCTCTATAAATTTTATTTCATTGCTTCTGCTATCACCATTGCCGCCCGGGTAAGCTCTTCCTCCGTGTGGTCTGCCATCAGAGCTACTCTCAGTCGTGCCGTTCCCTTGGCTACAGTCGGATATCGGATGGCCGGGACCATGATGCCGGCTTCCTCTACCGCCGCAGCGACCTGCATTGCCTTTGCCTCGTCGCCGATTACAATGGGGATTATCGGCGTCTCGGACTTGGTAGGTACGCCGTTCTCTGTGAGGGCATTGCAGAATACCTCTACATTGTGTTGCAGACTGACTACATGCTGAGGCTCTGCCTCCACGATATTCAATGCCTCTAGAGCTGCCGCAAGAGTAGCCGGAGCCTGCGAGGTGGAGAAGATAAAGCTTCTTGCCTTGTTCACAAGATAATCAATGATGTTCTGGCTTGCAGCCGCGAAGCCGCCCTCGGCACCCAGTGCCTTGGAAAGAGTACCCATGAGGATGTCCGGCATGATATCCTCTTTTTTATAGCCTTTGTCGATGAAGTATTCCTCGGTGCCGTGGCCCTTGCTGCCGATTACACCGGTAGCGTGAGCTTCATCAATCATGGTGAGGCAGCCGTATTTTCTCCCCAGTGCCACCAGTTCCGGCAGATTGACGATATCTCCGTCCATGCTGAATACTGCATCGCTGACGATGAGTCCTTTTTCAGTAGGATTAGCCTTCAGCTTTTCCTCCAGGCTTGCCATGTCATTGTGACGATAAACGATTATCTTTGCCCGGGACAAACGGCAGCCGTCAATGATACTGGCGTGATTGTACTCATCGCTGAAAATGAGGGATGATTCATCCATCAGGGCGGAGATAATACCCACATTTGCAGTATAGCCGGTATTAAAAAGGAGGGCGGCTTCCCTGCCCTTGAACTTCGCCAAAGCCTTCTCCAACTGGCGATGAAGTCCAAAATTTCCAGTAGTGAGACGGCTTCCGCCGGAGCCGGCGCCCCACTTGAGCGCAGCGGCAGCAGCCGCCTGCTTTACTCTCATCTCCGTTGCCATATTCAGGTAGCTGTTTGAGGAGAGCAGGAGTCTCGGTACATCGGAAACGGTACTTTCTTTTTCCTTCTCCAGCATGACGGTGGTTCCCTGCTCGGAGTTTAATGTTTTCATTGAACGGTAGAGACTGGCTTCCTTCAGGCGGGTAAGCTCTGCGTCTATATGGGCGATTGGATTATTCATTTCTATCCTTCCTTTGCACAAGTCCCACCGGAAGTGCAATCTCTGCTGTGTCCTGCGGAGGCTGTCTGATATGAAATCAACAGGGCTTATCCGGCACATCCTTGACAATGACCGGAGTCTTTTCCAGATATTTTATCAGCTCGTCAATATTCCCTCGCCGGCTGTCACAAATAAAGACACGGCCGCCGTGACTGTCTCCCATATTTTTCAGGGGAGTGAGCCGCACATATCCTGCGTTTCTGGAGGCAAAATATCCGGTGATATAGTCCGGGTCATCAGAAATGCACAGCTCGGCAATCATGCCCGGTCCATTTGCCACCTTTGTAGCCAGCACCAGAGCCTCACGGAAGTGATTTTTCCCGCTGTCGGTACTGCTCTCCTCCGCATCCATATAGGTGACACGGATTCCCCGCTCCCTGTCAGGCTCCATGCGTCTGCCAGAAGCCACATCGTAGAGCATTGCCCCGCGCATTACCTTCACGCTGCGCACCTGCTCTATAACGCCCTCAGCCTCCTGCGGGGTGAGTCCCTCACCTAAAAGCAGCTCCCTCATTATCTCAAACGAGTCTTCGATGATATCCGCCGGTCTGGTAGAAATAGGCAAAGCCGGAAGGTAACGAATCTCATCCGGTTCAATCCTCTCTAGCTTAATATTTATAAAATCCGGCTCACCCTGGGAATGATGAGCTGCCCGCTGAGCAAGTGCCGCGATGACATCACCGATTTTCTCCGTGGGAGCGATGCGCTCGGCACCGGAGATATGACGCTGACCCTCTGCTGCACGCATTTTTATACTGAATAATGCCATAGGTTCCTCCAAGGTGCGCGGCTGACATGAATGCTGCCGCATTCAAATCCGCTTTATTGCTGCCCGCAGGGGCTTTATAAGAAACAGTACAGCAGCTGCCGTCATAATCATGCCGGGAACCGCAGCGGCTAAAAGAATCATCACATCGACCCCAAGTACAGGAGCCAATACACAGCGAGCCGCCGCCGTGCCAAGCGGCCCGGCAATCACCAGAGCGGCAATATGACGACGACCGAGGCAGACCACGCCTCCTGCCACCAGACGGAAAACCATAGCTACAATCACATTGAACGGCGTAGCCAGACCAAGAGCCATACCAACGACACTGGCAGCTATTCCGGCAAAAAGGTAACGGCGAAAGCCGAAGAATGCACACATCAGAACAGCCAATGGCGCAGACAGCTGGAACTCTCCCCCGAAAAACGGCGAAGGGATTTTGAAGCTGCCTGCCACCAGAAGAACTGCTGACAGGAGTGCAACAAGTGATATTTCGCCGGCCTTCCCTCTGGCAGAAGCTATTTCTATAGACTGATTCATCCTATCGTAAACCTCACAACTCTTACTGGTTAACAATAAAAGTATAGCGGTTGACACAATAAATGTCAACCGCTTTGAAGAATCAGGTTTACAATATTTATTTGCTGTTCAGCACAGCCTCTGCTGCTCCCAGCACACCGATGACAGCGTGTTCAAAGGTAAGGCCGCCCTGGAGGAATACATTGTAGGGCTCACGCATGGGGCCGTCAGCCGACAGCTCAATGGAAGCACCCTGCACGAAGGTACCTGCCGCCATTATTACCTGATCGGCATAGCCGGGCATATCCCACGGCTCCGGAGCTGCGAAGGAGTCAACCGGCGAATATTTCTGTATACCGCCGCAGAAGGCAATGAGCTTCTCCGGGGACCCCAGCTCCACTGCCTGAATGATATCACCTCTGACCTCATCGGCTGCCGGAGATACCTTGTAGCCAAGCTTCGCAAACAGGCCCGCGGCGAAAAGCGCTCCTTTTACTGCCTGAGCGGTAACATGAGGAGCAAGGAAGAATCCCTGGAACAGCTGGCGATTATTGGCCAGCGAGGCTCCAAGCTCGTCACCCATGCCCGGAGCTGTAAGACGATAGGAGGCCAGTTCAACCAGTTCCGACTTACCGGCAATATAGCCGCCTGTAGGGGCAATACCGCCGCCAGGATTCTTGATGAGAGAGCCTGCCATTATATCGGCTCCTACCTGTACCGGCTCAAGGGTATCGGTAAATTCTCCGTAGCAGTTATCTACGAAGCAGATAACCTTCGGGTTTGTCTTGTGGACAATGGCACAGACCCGCTCAATATCCGCAAGGGTGAGAGTCGGGCGGAAGCTGTAGCCACGGGAACGCTGAATGAGACAGAGCTTTGTCTCCGGTCTGATGGCTGCTGCCACATTGTCGAAATCTATACGCCCCTCTGCAGTAAGAGGAAGCTCCCGATACTTCACGCCAAACTCCTTGAGAGAGCCGGGGGATTCATTGGCATAGCCGATGACCGTCTGCATAGTATCATAGGGCGCACCGGTCAGAGAAAGTAGCTCGTCATTGGGACGAAGGATACCGAAGAGCACCGTCGCCAAAGCGTGAGTACCTGAAACAAACTGGGTACGAACCAAAGCCCGCTCTGCCCCGAAAACCTTCGCAAACAGCTCGTCTACCTTCTGACGGCCGATATCATCATAGGCATAGCCGGCGGTGGTATTGAAATGGGCCTCCGACAGATGTGCCTCCCGCATGGCATCCAGAATTTTCAGGGTATTTGCCTCAGCAATCTCCTCTACTCTCTTGAACATAGGGGAGATTTCTTCCAGGACTTCCTTCTTCAGTGATAAAAGCTCCGCAGAGAATGACATAACAATGCTCCTTAAATTTCCTAAAAAAACCACCCGCGAGCCGAAGCTCCCGGGTGGTGTATTTGTATAGCTTTGTAACCCGCAAGCAATCAGCGCTTGGAGAACTGAGAAGCCTTACGAGCCTTCTTGAGACCGTACTTACGACGCTCCTTCTCACGGGAATCGCGAGTGAGGAAGCCAGCCTTCTTGAGAGCAGCACGGAGGTCTCCGTCTACTTCGAGGAGAGCGCGGCTGATGCCGTGACGGACTGCGCCGGCCTGACCGGAGATGCCGCCGCCTTCAACCTTGGCGATAACATCGTACTTGCCTACCATTTCGGTAAGCTCCAGCGGCTGACGAACGATCAGCTCAAGAGTGGGCTGACCAAAGTACTCGGCCATTTCACGACCGTTGATGATGACGTTGCCTTCACCGGGAACGAGACGAACTCGGGCAACGGAAGTTTTTCTGCGGCCGGTGCCGTAGTAACTGACTTGTGCCATTTTCTATTTCTCCTTCCCTATTACTTAGTAAGAGTGATGAGCTCGGGCTGCTGAGCCTGATGCGGATGATTCGGTCCAACATAAACGTTCAGCTTGCGATACATCTGAGCGCCGATGCGATTCTTCGGGAGCATGCCGCGAACTGCGTGCTCAATAACACGAGCAGGATGCTTTGCAAACATCTCCTGAGCGGAGGTGTACTTGTCGCCACCGGTGTATCCGCTGTAATGGAAATAAATCTTATCCTGAAGCTTCTTGCCGGTGAATACAGCCTTCTCAGCATTGATGACAATGACGAAATCGCCGGTGTCAACATGCGGGGTGAAGGTCGGTTTATTTTTGCCGCGCAGAACCATTGCAATCTGGCTGGCGAGACGGCCGACGGTCTGACCCTCAGCGTCTACAACATACCACTTGCGCTGGACATTCTGTGCATTGGCCATGAATGTCGTTTTCATGCGTAATCCTTCCTCTCGGTATTTGCGTTGTTTTCAAGTTACGAAAAGAATGTAAACAATATGAGCTGATAAGCGCTCCGTGGGCAGCGGCGTCTGGAAGTAGCTGCTGCAGGACCTCTGCTGTAGATTCCGGGGCTGGTGGAGTCCACAGTCGGTCACACACACTCGGTTATTTTATAAAAATTTTCTCTAAGAGTCAAGAGAATTTTTTATTTTATTTTCTTTTTATCTGCGGCTGTCATTTATGAAAGCAGCGTAGGCCTTCTTTGCTTCATAGACATCCACCTTGCTGGTGACTTCCCAGGGAGCGTGCATACTGAGAACCGGCACGCCGCTGTCGATTACATTCATGCCGTAGAGAGCCATGATGTAGGCGATAGTACCGCCGCCGCCAAGGTCTACCCTGCCCAGCTCCGAAAGCTGGAAGCGGACATTGTTCTTGTCCATTATGTCACGAATCTGACCGAGGTATTCTGCGTTGGCATCATTGGAGCCGGATTTGCCTCTGGCACCGGTGAATTTATTGAAGACAACTCCCTTGCCGAGATAAGCAACATTCTTCTTGTCGAAGGCCGAAGCATAGAGAGCATCATAGCCGCTGGATACATCGGACGAAAGCATCCGGGAATTTGCCAGCACGCGGCGGAGAGTGAGGTCTCCCGGCTGCCCCATGAGAGCCAGCAATTCAGCCAGCGCATTTTCGAAGAAACGGGACTGCATACCGGTAGCACCGACGCTGCCGATTTCTTCCTTATCAACCAGCAGGCAGCAGGCAGTACGCTTTACCTTCTTAGTCTCCAGCATGGCTGCCAGCGAAGTGTAGGAGCAGACGCGGTCGTCCTGTCCGTAGCCGAGAATTAGGCTGCGGTCAAAGCCCATCTCCCTTGCTCTGCCGGCAGGAACAAAGGTCAGCTCGGCGGAGAGAAAGTCTTCCTCCTCAATGCCGTACTTATCATTCAGAAGCTTCAGTACATTCTTCTTTACTGCATCCTTCTCCTCGCCCTCCAGCGGATAATTTCCGCAGAGGATATCCAGGTTTTCACCGGTTACGACGATGGCTGCCTTCTTCTCCATCTGCTCCTGTGCCAGATGGATGAGGAGATCGGTGACGCAGAAGACCGGGTCTTTATCAGACTCACCGACTTCTATTTCCACGACGGAGCCATCCTTTTTCGCCACCACGCCGTGAAGTGCCAGCGGCAGAGTTACCCACTGGTATTTCTTGATGCCGCCGTAATAATGAGTGTCGAGATAAGCGAAGCCGTCAGACTCATAAAGAGGATTCTGCTTCAAATCAAGACGGCAGGTATCAATATGGGCACCGAGGATGGACATGCCGTCCTCAATAGGCTCGCTGCCAATGTTGAAAAGGGCAACACACTTCTTCATGCCGACCGCATAAATCTTGTCGCCGGCCTTCAGCTTCTTTCCTGCCTTGATAACCTCGTTCAAATCCTTGTAGCCTGCCTTTTCGGCAGCAGCAACGGCAAAGTCGGTAGACTCCCGCTCAGTCTTGCATTCGCTGAGGAAGTCGATGTATCCCTTGGCCAGCTTATCCAGTGCCTTTTTATCATCATCGGTATAATTCAGCCAGGGAGCCTTTTTCCTTGCATCCATGCCGGTATTATTTGCCGGCTTAGCGTTCTTTGCTTTACTGGGCATATTAAACCTTCTTTCTTTATAGAAACAGACGGCAGTCAAATAAGTCCGCCGTTGAGAAGTGCTTTTTCATATACGCTGCTCCCTGCCTTATCGGCCGGATTGTAAGGGTGCAGCAGGAATCTGTCCACGATGTCGGCAAATTCCTCTCTTGTACAGGCGTTATTGAAGGCATCCCGCATCATAGCTCCGCCGGGTATACCCCTCGTATACCATGTAGCATGCTTCCGCATCTCCCGGGTGCCAATATAATCCCCCTTGAATTTTATAAGCATATCAAGGTGGCGCAACACCACCTCTGCCCTCTGCTTCAAGGTAGGCGGAGGCAGCTCCTCACCTGTTTTATAGTAATGATTAAGCTGTGCGAATATCCACGGATTTCCCTGTGCTCCGCGGCCTATCATGACACCGTCGGCACCGGTAATCTCCAAAATCCGTTTCAGGTCACTGCAGGTACGGACATCGCCGTTGGCTATCACCGGTACCTTCACCGCCTGCTTTACCCTGGCAATAGCTTCCCAGTCCGCATGACCGCTGTAGTATTCTTCCCTCGTCCGGCCGTGAACAGCGATGGCATCCACGCCGGCTGCCTCTGCAATTTTCGCCAGCTCCAGAGCTGTGGTTCTGTCCTTGTCCCAGCCCAGACGCATCTTCACCGTCAAGGGCAGCTTTGTTGCTTTGCGGAGCGCCTTCAATATAGCCTCCGCCCGAGGCAAATCCTTCAGCAGCGCCGAGCCGGAGCCATTCTTTACTACCTTTGGGGCCGGACAGCCCATGTTGAAATCTATGCTGGCAAATAGACCGAGGCTCTCAACATACTCTGCCGCTCTTGCCACGCTCTCAGGCTCGTAGCCGAAAAGCTGCAGGGCAATAGGGCCTTCCTCCGGAACTGCCGTAAGCATCTCCAGAGTTTTATCGTTCCGGAAATTTATGCCCAGTACACTGACCATTTCCGCAAAGGAAAGCGGACAGCCCATTTCGTGAGCAAGAATCCGGTACGGGGTATCGGTGACGCCAGCCATAGGCGCCAAAAATATTGGTACGGGAAAATCAAGATTTCCTATTTTCATTATCAGATATTTCTTTCGTACAGGACGCGCAGGCCGGTAAGAGTCAGGAATGTGTCTACCTCTTCAATCTGGCTTGATTCGCTGGCAATCATCTGCGCCAGACCGCCGGTAGCTACGACCTTCATCTCCTGCTTCATCTCGCCCTTGATCCGGCGGCAGATTTCGTCAATCTGTCCCACAAAGCCGTAAATTATACCGGACTGCATACCGGAGATGGTATTGCGGCCGATTACATTCTTCGGCGTCACGAAGGCAACACGGGGCAGCTGAGCCGTCCGGGAGAAAAGTGCCTCAGTGGAAATGCCGATACCGGGGGCAATAACACCGCCCAGATAATCTCCGTTCTTATCTACTACATCAAAGGTAGTGGCAGTACCGATATCTACAACGATAAGGGGACCGCCGTACTGCTCGAAGGCACCGACGCTGTTTACGATTCTGTCCGCACCGATTTCCCGGGGATTCTCGTACTTCAGCTTAATACCGGTCTTTATTCCAGGGCCTACCACAAGGGGACGATGACGGAAATAGCGCTCGCACATCTTGACCAGAGGCACCACCAGAGGTGGTACTACCGAAGAAATAATGATGGCATCAATGTCCGCCATGCGGATGCCCTGAAAACGGAAAAGGTCATTTATCAGCATACCGTACTCGTCACCGGTCTTCTGCCGGTCAGTGGAAATGCGCCAATGATGGGTAAGTCTTTTGCCGTCATAGGTACCCATGACTATGTTACTGTTGCCGATGTCAAAAACCAAAAGCATGATAAAGCCTCCAAGCTTTAATGTTGCTGCCATAAGGTCAGCACTTATTGGATATCTTCCTTATATTTAATACTTTGCGCTGCTGCCGTCCTCATTGCGGGGTCTGATGGAAACATCCCCGGCGAGAACCCTCTTTATACCGTCATCAGTCTCGATGAGCAGCGCACCGTCAGAATCAATGTCAACCGCCGTACCGTAGAAGGTCTCGTTGACACCGATGACATTTACCAGACGGCCAAGAGTAATCGTATACTTACGCCATTCATCGAGTACAGGGGCAAAGCCCTCTCGGAGGACAGCCTGATACAAATCATCGAAAGCATTGAGGATGTGAGCGAAAAGCTCCTTCCTCGGTATAGCCTCACCCTTTGCCATAGCCAGCGATGTGGCGATATCCCGTACATCCTCAGGGAAATCCTCCGGCCAAAGATTTACATTTATGCCGGTACCGATGACGATGTAATTTATCCGCTCCATCTCGGCATTCATCTCCGTGAGAATGCCTACCAGCTTCTTTCCATCATAAAGTATGTCGTTTGGCCACTTGATGCCCACATCAAGTCCGTATTTTCTGGCTGCTCTGACGATGGCTACTGCCGCCATCAAAGTGCATTTCGGCGCATCCTGCGGCAGGAAAGGCGGACGGATGATAACGGAGAACCATATTCCCTTGCCGTGAGGGCTGAACCAGCCCCGGGACAGGCGGCCCTTTCCTGCCCCCTGTTCCTCGGCAACAACCACCGTTCCGTCCTTCGCACCGGCGAAGGCCAGCTTCTTTGCCTCATTGTTGGAGGAAGGAATCGAATCATAGTGAATAATATCGCTGCCGATTGTTACGGTATTCAGCAGCGGCTTCAGCTCATTCGGCAGCAGAATATCCGGTGCCTCTCTCAGAGCATAGCCTCTATGGGGCTGGCTGACAATATCGTAGCCCGCCTCCTTGAGCTCTTTGATGTGCTTCCAGACTGCAGTACGGGAGACGCCCAGCTTACCGGCAATATCCTCGCCGGAAATGAACCCGTCCCCAACACCTCGCAGAAGTTCCAAAATTTTTGACTGCATAGTGTCACCTTCTGAGTTTTATTCTAACTGCGGTTATTTTACAGTATAGCGGTCAGCAATGCAAGAAAACGATAATTTTCTCATAAATTTACCGGGAAATTTTATACATCCCAATTATAGAACCGATTATTTTGATCCCTGTTCCTCTTCTTTACTGCACAAGAAAGCAGGACAATACCGAAGCACAATCACTGTCCTTCAACATTGTTAGACAGAAACGCCCTTGCAATTTCCTGAACATCTGCATTATAATTATCTTCAGTTATACACAGAGGATACTGCGATGCCAAATGATACCATGAAGCAAATAAACTGCTTTGCCAACGACATAGCCGCCGGCAAGACAAAAACAGATGATGATGTCCGTGCACTTTTAGACGCTGTCCGCAGCGCTCTGAATGTGGACGTTATTTTTGTGCTACAAAATATCGGTCTGAAGTATGACTTTGAATATGCAATCATCAGCACAGCCAATGATTGCTACGACATCTGCGGTACGATTATGCGTTACTCCCGCCGTGAGCTGTTCCAGTCCATGGCCCAGTACGATGATAATCAGCAGTCCGATGTCCCCATGGTAAACGATCCCCTCGCCTCGCAGTTCTCATCAGTACTCCGGCAGGGTATCTTCTTTGACGACATCTACTATGCAGCCGTCGGACTTCTCTCCAATGAGTCCGTCAGCTGGACGCCTGATGTCCGCGAGATATTGTCCCATCTTGCCGATGTACTGAAGAACTATATATCGCTTCGGGATTTCCGCAGCAATCTGCGTCGAATACAGAAGGATGCCGTCGCCTCTGACCTTATGCGCCGTTCATACTTCCGCATAAGTGACATATTCAGCCGGCGGGACCTCATCGTCGACATTCATCGCGATGACAAAGAGCTGCAGGACGAAGAACCTTCTGCCTCCTTCGCGGAAAACATTGCCGCCTGTGCAGATAAATATGTTCATCCCTCCAACAGAGCAGTATTCAGGCAAATTCTCTCCAAAGAGTATTTGGAAAAGCATTTCAACCGCTCACGGGAAAACGTTTCATTCACCTATCAGCGGCTCGTCTCCGGTGTCTACCGCTGGGTACAGGCCGAGATAATCCCGGTGGACGATTACAATCCCGACAGCCCCCATGTTTTGTGGTTTGTAAAGAACATCACAGAGCAGAAGGCCCGATCGGAAAAATGGAAGCGCTCCATGCTGGAAATGAACAGCACCCTTGTCCAGACCCAGAACGCCCTCACCAGAGCCTTAAAGAACAGCAACGAGCTGTTCAAAGAGCTTATTGAAATGCTCCGTACTGCCGTCCTCGCCTACGATATAGACAAGCAGAAGGTCATCGTCATGAACGCAGCCGCCTTGAATCTATTCGGGTATGAGTCTATAGCTTCCTTCGACGGCAAGATTACCAATCTGAACAGCCGCATCATCTCCGATAATCGGGATACCTTGGAGAATGAGCTGACCAATACCTTGGCCAACGCCGAAGTCATGGATTTTGAAATCAGTGTCACTCCTGACAAGGAACATATAATCCATGTACTGGCTCAGGCTAAGAAGATTCAGCTTGCCTCCGGCAGCCGGCTGCTGGTCATCACCATGACCGATATCAGTGACCGCATCGAAATGCACCGTAAGCTGCTTGTCCTCTCGAAGACCGACTCTCTCACCGGACTCAGCAACCGCCGCAGCGGTGAAGAAGATATCAATCTTCTGCTGAAGCAGCGGAGCCAAGGACTGTTCTGCCTGCTTGATGTTGACTACTTCAAGCATGTCAACGACGCCTACGGTCACGCTGTCGGCGATAAAGTCCTGACGGCCATTTCCAGTACTCTCACCGGCTCTTTCCGCAGGGGCGATGTGGTAATGCGCCTTGGCGGAGACGAGTTTGCCATCTTCTCCCCCAAAATTATCTCCCGCGAAATCGGGCTTCAGATTCTCCGCCGCCTCCAGAAAAATATCAGCGAAATTGATATTCCGGAGCTGAAGGGGGAAAAAATATCCATAAGCATAGGTGCTGTCATCACCAGCGATGAAAATACAAATACCTTCGACAATGTGTATAAGCAAGCTGATGATGCTATGTACCGCAGCAAGGAAAACGGCCGCGGTCAGTTTACTCTCCGAGACCAAAAAAATACATTCTGAAAGGTACGAAGATTTCCTAATGAAAGAGAATACTGTACAAAACGAAAAATCAGTACAAGCAGCGGAAACTGCTATTTATGACGCCTCCCAGCTGGGACTTTTCAAGGTTCTTCTCCTTGGTCTTCAGCATATGTTCGCCATGTTTGGCGCTACTATCCTCGTCCCTATTCTGGTGAATGGCTTCTTTCACGGCGAAGGCCTCTCCATACAGGTCACCCTTTTCTTTGCCGGTATCGGTACCATCTTCTTTCACCTCTGCTCAAAGCTTCAGGTTCCCGCCTTCCTCGGCTCATCCTTTGCTTTCCTCGGCGGCTTCGCTGCGGTAGCTGAGCTGAAATCAGGCATTTTCGCCGGCATGACCTACGGCGAGAAGCTTCCCTACGCCTGCGGCGGCATATTCGTTGCCGGCATGCTTTATCTCCTGCTGGCTGCTATCATCAAGGCCATCGGCATAAAACGGGTCATGCATTATCTCCCGCCGGTAGTCACCGGCCCGATGATAGTCTGCATCGGTATCGGACTTGCTCCGGTCGCAGTCGGTAGTGCCTCTGCCAACTGGCCACTGGCTCTCATCGCCCTCGGCTCTATCATTTTCTTCAACATCTGGGGCAAGGGAATGTACCGGATAATTCCTATTCTTCTTGGCGTTGTCATCGCCTATGGCGCAGCCTTCCTCTTCCACTCCATGGGTCTTACCAATGCTGACGGAAGTCCAATCCTCAATCTTGATGTTATCGGTCAGTCATCTCTCGTCGGCCTGCCGCCCTTTCAGATGCTGAAATTTGACCTCACTGCCATTCTGGTCATGGCTCCCATCGCACTTGCTTCCATGATGGAGCATATCGGTGATATGAGTGCCATCAGTGCTACCGTTGGCAAAAACTTCATCAAGGACCCGGGGCTTCATCGCACCCTCGTCGGCGACGGTCTTGCCACTTCTATCGCCGCTCTATTCGGTGGCCCGGCAAATACAACCTACGGCGAAAACACCGGCGTCCTCGAGCTCAGCAAAGTCTATGACCCGAAGGTAATCCGCATAGCTGCCATCTTCGCCATCATGCTGAGCTTCCTGCCCATCATCGCTGCGATAATTGCCACCATACCGGCCGCCATCATTGGCGGTGTCAGCTTCATTCTCTACGGTATGATATCTGCCATCGGTATCCGCAATCTGGTCGAAAATCAGGTTGACTTCAAAAAATCCCGTAACCTCATCGTAGCCGCAACAATTCTCGTCTGCGGTCTCGGCTTTGCAAAAGGCATTACCTTCGCTGTCGGCGGTGCTTCTGTCACCCTCACTGGTCTGGCCATCGCCGCAATCATCGGCACTATACTCAACGCTGTCCTTCCCGGCAACGATTATGAATTTGGCAACACCGACCACGATACCTATCGCGGTCTCGCAATGAACCCCATAAAGGATGAACAACTCGATACCAAACAAAAGGAGACCAACTGACATGGATTTTAACAACACTGAAAACATCACTATTGCTACTCATCCACTCATCCGACACAAAATCTCTTTGCTTCGCAGCAAAAATACCAGTACCAATACCTTCCGCACTCTTGTCAGCGAAATTGCGATGCTTATGACCTTCGAGGCTCTGTCCGACCTCCCCACTGAGCTGGTAGAGGTAGAGACTCCGCTGGAGGTCTGCAAGACCCCGATGATAACCGGACGCAAGCTGGCAATCGTCCCCGTCCTCCGCGCCGGCCTCGGCATGGTAGACGGTATGCTGAAGCTTCTCCCCTCTGCCCGTGTCGGTCACATCGGTCTCTATCGTGACGAGGAAACCCACGAGCCTCATTCCTACTACTGCAAGCTCCCCAATCCTATCGAAGAGCGTCTCATCGTCATCACCGACCCCATGCTGGCTACCGGCGGCAGTGCAGAAGCTGCCATCGACTTCGTAAAGCAGAAGGGCGGCAAGAACATCAAGTTCCTCTGCATCATTGCTGCGCCGGAAGGCCTGGAGCGCCTGCACAAGGCTCATCCTGATGTCCAGATTTATGTAGGTATGCTCGACAGAGAGCTGAACGAAAACGCTTACATTCTTCCGGGTCTCGGTGACGCCGGTGACAGAATTTTCGGTACAAAGTAATCGCATAATGGCTCC
>JAFNYY010000062.1 GCA_017383125.1 Schwartzia sp. (in: firmicutes) | reverse complement strand
GTGGCTGCATTTACGAGGACAGAAATGTGTTGAAATCGGTTCGCCGTCAGACTCCTTTCATGGTAGCTGACAGCGAGACAATAGCCAGCCGCTGCGTGAAGGCAATCGCAGCAAAAATGCTTACGGGCCAGGGCCCGGAGGTAAAGCGGGGCTGGAGAGAGTTCCTGGCAAGATTTTGGAACAATTAAAGCAGAGTTTGGCTTGAGCTTTCAAGACAGGAGATGACAATAATGCCAGATATTTTGCCGGCCAAGAGTGTACTGCGTATCGGTCAGCGAATGGAGTTTTTCCTTGATGAGATGAACGAAGGCGTACTGAGCCGGATAGAGGATATGCGGGACAATAAGCTGGTGGTGGCAATGCCCATCGACAGCAAGCTGCGTCCGGTAATACCAATGAGCGGAGAGCATCTTTACGGAGCAGTGATTGCTCAGGGTTGCCGCTACAGATTCTTCACCAATTACCGGGACAAGGCAATGGAGACTGTTCCCGTATGGATAATAGACATGCCGGAGACGGTGGAACGCCACCAGAACCGGGAGTTTGTCAGAGTTTCCGTGAATATGCCGGTGAAGGTCAGGGTGATGGATTCCGACGGGGCATTCGGCCCGCTGACCCAGACTAGAATGATTGATATCAGCGGTAGTGGACTTGCCTTCTCCTGGTCCACCAAGATAAAGGACGGAACGTCGGTATCACTGGAAATAAATAATATTCCGGGTATCGGTACTCTGAGCATAATGGGTATGGTGGTGCGCAGCATGACCATCGAGACGGATGCCAATCCGATATTCCTGATAGGCGTGCGGATGATGAATCTGACACGGCCTGTAAGAAATAAGCTGGTTAAATATATTTTTGATATTCAGCGCCAGAGTTTGGCAAAGGGTATAAAACCAGAATAAACGGGGAGATCACATGATAAAGGTTTTAGTGGCAGACGATTCGGCGTTTATGCGCCGGGTAATAACGGATTTATTTGCAACACAGCCTGACTTCAAAGTACTTGATACTGCAAAGACCGGCAAGGAAGCGATAGAAAAGGTCATCAAGCTGAAGCCTGATCTTCTGACTTTGGATATAAACATGCCGATTATGGACGGCCTTTCCGCTTTGGAAGTAATAATGAAGGATTGCCCGCTGCCGGTGGTAATGGTCAGCAGTATCACCCGCAAGGGTGCGGATGCGACAATCAAGGCAATGGGACTGGGGGCGATAGACTTCATCTGCAAGCCTAACGGATCCCTCTCAAAGCTGGATTCGGTAGCTGATGAAATACTGGCGAAATGTCGGGCAGCGGCACAGGTAAAAATAAGGAAAAGACTGAACGGCAGTTTGGCGGTTTTCCCGCCTCCGGTGAAGAAGCCGCTGAGTACGGTGAGGGTGGCAATGCCGGAGAGAAAGACCTTCACGGCAACGAGAATGACAACGACCTTGACTCGCGGAAATATCAGACAGACATTAAAGGCAGCCGGACATTCTTCCGCAGGACGATTCATCGTCCTGGGCTGCAGTACTGGCGGACCAAATGCGCTGCAGGAATTTGTCCCGCGGCTGCCGGCGAATCTGCCCTGTCCGGTGCTTATGGTCCAGCATATGCCGCCAGGATTCACGGCGAGCCTTGCACGGCGGCTGGACGAGATATCATCCATCAGCGTCAAGGAGGCAGAGGACCATGAGCCTCTGAAGCCCGGTACCGTATATATTGCTCCAGGAAATTACCACATGACGGTGGCGGAAGGCTCCGGCGGCAGGGAAATATCCCTCAATCAGAACGCACCGCTTGGCACCCTGCGGCCGGCGGCAGATATGCTCTTCGAGTCCGTAGCCAAATACGGGAACGAGGTAGTCTCCGTAATCCTTACCGGTATGGGTCAGGACGGAGCCAACGGTATGGAAAAAATAAAAAAAGCCGGCGGCTATGTAATAGCCGAATCGGAGGAGACCTGCGTGGTCTACGGTATGCCGAAGGCAGTAGTAGACAGGGGTCTTGCGGATGAAGTTTTGCCGGTTCAGAATATAGCAGATGCTGCAGTAAAAGCATTAAAGCGATAACAGGAGGTATCTACGATGGAAACAAATCAGTACATGGAAATGTTTCTGGAGGAATCCAGAGAACATCTGCAATCTCTAAATGACGGACTCCTGAGTCTGGAGGATAATCCGGAAGACCTTTCCGTCCTCAACGAGATTTTCCGAAATGCACACACAATCAAGGGTATGTCGGCTACAATGGGTTATACCAAGATTGCCGAGCTGACCCACGATATGGAAAATGTGCTTGACCTCCTTCGCAAAGAACAGCTTAAGGTTTCCAGCGATATCGTGGATAAGCTCTTCAAGTGCATTGATGCTCTCGAGCAGAATGTTGAGAGCGTCGGTGAGGGCGGTCCTGAGGATGTAGCTGATGTCACCGACCTGGTAGCCTCCCTCTCCGCTATCGTTAAGGCCGTAGAGAATGGTACCGATCCTGCCGCTGCCGCCCCCGTAGGAGCTGCCGCTCCGGCTGCTGCCGCTGCTGAACCGGCTGCCGCTGATGTAGGAATCGAGCTGGACGACACCGACCGTGATGTGATTGCTCAGGCTAAGAATTCCGGTCTGCGGGCTTATGCACTGAAGGTTGTTCTCTCCAGCGGCTGCATTCTTAAGGCGGCCCGCTCCTATATGGTAATGAACGCTCTGGATGAGCAGGGCGATGTTGTAAAATCAGTACCCTGCGCTGAGGATTTGGAGCAGGAGAAGTTTGAAAACTTCTTTGATGTAGTATACATCTGTGAAGCTGAAGCCAAGCAGGTGGAGGAAATCGTAATGTCCATCTCTGAGGTAGAGAGCTGCACCGTAACAGAGATTCAGAATAAGACGGAAGAGGCACCGGCTTCTGCTCCGGCAGCTGCACCGGCTCCCGCTGCCGCCCCTGCAGCAAAGCCGGTTGCTCCTGACGCCAAGGCCGCCGCAAAGCCTGCTGCCGCAAGCAAGGCTCCGGACAAGAAGCTCAAGAGCGGTCAGTCCGTCCGTGTAGATATTGAAAAGCTTGATTCTCTGTTGAACCTCGTAGGTGAGCTGGTAATCAACAAGGTACGCCTTGAGCAGATCGGCATTATGCATCGCCTCACAGAGCTGACTGAGACTCTGGAGCAGATGGACAGAATTACCACCGACCTCCAGGCTGTAGTCATGAAGGTCCGCATGGTTCCAGTCGGACAGGTATTCAACCGCTTCCCGCGCATGGTTCGTGACCTTGCCAAGGAGCTTAACAAGGAAATTAACCTCACCATCGAGGGTGAAGAGACAGAATTGGATCGTACCGTTATCGACGAAATCGGCGATCCCATCATGCACCTTCTCCGCAACTCTCTCGACCACGGTGTTGAGCAGCCTGACGACCGCGAGGCAAAGGGCAAGCCCCGTACCGGTGAAATCGGACTTATCGCCCGTCACGAGGGCAACAATGTCGTCATCATGGTTACCGATGACGGCAAGGGCATTGATGCTGACATCATTCGCCGCAAGGCTATTGAGAAGGGCATGATTGGTGCTGAGGAGGCTGAGGCTCTTGACGATGCCGATGCCGTACGCCTCATCTTCCTGCCGGGCTTCTCTACTGCCGAGCAGATTACCGACGTATCCGGCCGCGGCGTAGGCATGGATGTTGTCCGCAGCAAGATTGAATCTCTGGGCGGTCATGTAGATGTTGAGACGAAGATTGACGAGGGCAGCGTATTCAAGATCAAGCTGCCGCTGACTCTGGCTATCATCCAGGCCCTGATGGTCAAGATGCAGGATGAGATGTACGCTATCCCGCTCGGCTCCATCGACAGCACCATCAATATTTCCCCCGACGATATCAAAACCGTCAAGAACAAGGAGGTCATCGTCCTCCGCGGTCAGATTATCCCCATCATCCGCGGTGCCGATGTTCTTCAGGTACCGAAGACCTCTACCGAGGAGAACGAGGATATCTTCGTTGTAGTAGTCCATATCGGCGACCGCAAGGCCGGTATCGTGGTAGACAATCTCATCGGTCAGCAGGAAATCGTTATCAAGACCATGGGTAAGCTGCTGGCAGGCCTCAAGGTTATCTCCGGTGCTACCGTTCTTGGTGACGGCCGCGTAGCGCTCATTCTCGATGTCAGCGCATTGATGTAAAAGGGAGGGTGAATGAGAAATGGCAAAGATTGACAAGAAGGTCGTGGGCGAGGGCGAGATTCAGGTCGTAGCCTTTAAGCTCCGCAAGGAAGAATACAGCTTCAATATCCTGAATGTTCAGGAAATAAAGGGCTTGACTGATATTACCCGAGTTCCTTATGCATCTGATTTCATTAAGGGCGTAATCAATCTCCGAGGCAGCGTACTGCCGGTAATCGACTTGAAGAAGCGCCTCGGTCTCATGGATACCCCCTACACGGATGATACCCGCATCGTTATCGTCAAGGTAGATGATATCTCCGTAGGTATGGTAGTTGATGAGGTTACGGAGGTTCTCGTATTCAATCAGAGCGAGATTGAGGTAGCCAAGTCCGTAGACAATGAAATTGGCCGTTTTATCAGCGGTATCGGCAAGCGGGGTGACCGCCTGGTAATTATGCTTGACCTCAATGCTATCGTCGGTCTTACTGACGAGCTGAAATAATAGTAAAGGAGTGTAATACATGCCGACAGGATTTAAGGATTTGTCCGGCAACCAGTTAGACGCGCTCCGGGAGATAGGCAATATCGGAGCCGGCAACTCGGCAACCGCACTGTCACAGTTGATTAACCGCCGCATTGAGATGAATGTTCCCAATGTAACCATAGTACCGCTAGAAGAGGTTCCTGAGCTGGTTGGCGGACCGGAAACAGTAGTAGTAGGCGTTTTCCTCAGAGTATACGGCAAGGCACCCAGCAATATTCTCTTCCTTATGCCCCAGGACAGCGCTTTCTACCTGGTAGATACCCTTATGGGCAAGCAGCGGGGTGAGACGAAGTCCCTTGATTTCATGGATCAGTCCGCACTCATGGAGATAGGCAATATCCTTTCCGGTGCCTATCTCAATGCATTGTTTAATTTCACGCAGCTTGCTCTGCTGCCCTCCATCCCGGCACTGGCTATGGATATGGCCGGTGCAATCCTCAATGTAGTTCTCGTTCAGCTTGGTCAGATGGGTGACCATGCTCTTGTTATCGAGACGAAGTTTATTTCCGAGGACGACGGTATCAACGGACACTTCTTCCTTGTGCCTGATCCCGGTTCTCTTGAGACTATACTTACTGCTGTAGGAGTTGAATAATATGCCTGACTTGGTAAAGGTCGGAATGGCCGACTACAAGGTCGGCAAGGCACCGTCAACCCTCATCAGTTATGGTCTGGGTTCCTGTATAGGAATCTCAGTATATGACCCCCATAGTAAGGTTGGCGGTCTCCTTCATATAATGTTGTCCGATAGTTCTCAGTCCCGTGCCACCGATAATCCGGCGAAGTTCGCCGATACCGGCATTCCCCTTCTTGTCAAGGAGGTAGTTGCCGCCGGTGCCGTGCAGCGGAGACTGGTAGCGAAGATGGCCGGAGGTGCGCAGATGTTCGCCTTCGCCAATACGACCGATATAATGAAGGTCGGTGAGCGCAACGCAATAGCAGCCAAAACGCTGCTCAAGAAAATGGGAATTCCCATTCTTGCAGAGGATACCGGCGGCACCTGTGGTCGTACCGTATCCATCGACCTGAACAACGGAGATTATTTCGTAAAGACCGTTGATAAGGGCGAAAGGAAAATCTGACAATGCGTAAATTTTCCTGGAAGAAAGTAAATGTCGAGGTGCCCGTCCCGATACCCGGGGCGGTCCGCCTGCGGCAGAGTCAGGCCTTCAAGCTGGCCGCGGCTATGGCTGTGGGTGTCGTGGCGGCCCTCATAATAATGATGACCGGATTCGGTGCCGAGTATAAGACTTCCACTGTAATGTACCGTGCATTTGTGGGGTTTCTGTTCGGCTCCTTTAGTGTGTTCATTTTAGAGCAGCTTTTGGACCGGTTCGGGATCCCCATGTTCGTAGCCGGGAATGAGGAGCTTCAGTCGGTGTGGGTCAGTGAGGCTTACGACGACGATTACCTGTACGCCCTGGATGAGGACACGGAGGAGACGGCTGAGGAAGAGGGGGCGGAGGAAGCCGGAGAGGAAAGCCCGGAGGAACCGGTCCTGGATGATGCAGATGCCAAGGTGGATCAGCTGTTGGCAGATGTGGCAGCCGAAGACAGCGAGAAGCCTGCGGAGCCGGAGTTTGTACCTTTCTTCGCAGAAGAGGGGCCGGCTGAATTCAAAGCTTTTACGGCAGAAAACCTGCCGAAGGCGGAATAGTGAAATTTTATTTATAAAAGCTTGTTATTAGGTGTAGGCAGGAGCATTCTGTTCTTACATCTATTTTGTAATTTTACGGCAATGTGATTATTGCAGAGAAAGGGACAGGAGGGGTTATTTTGGCATCAGAAGCAGACGACAAAGAAATAGCCCTTCTGTGGGAGCAGTACGGCAAGAAGAAGGAACGGGAGATCAGGGACAGGATTATTGAGCATTATCTGCCCATGGTCAATGTCATTGCCGGCCGCCTTGCCATAAGTCTACCGGCCCACATCGAGAAGGATGATCTTATCAGTAGCGGTTTCTTCGGGCTGCTGGATGCGGTTGACCGCTACGATGTCAGCCGCGGCAATAAGTTTGAGACATACGCAGGCACGAGAATCCGCGGTTCGATGTTGGATTACCTGCGGTCGAAGGATTGGATTCCTATTTCCCTCAGAGCCAGAATAAAGGAATATGAGAGAGCAGTCGCCCGTCTGGAGGGTACTCTCGGTCGGGTGCCGACCGACGACGAAACCGCTCAGGAGCTGGGAATAACGGTGCCGGAGCTTCATCGTATAGAGATGGAGATAAACGCTTCTACCGTTGTACCCCTTGAGGATTATCTGCGGCAGGAGACAGAGTATGCTGCCAGTGACCCCACGGAAAGCGTGGAAAAGCAGGAGCTGAAGCAGTGCCTGGCAAAGGCGATAGATAAACTCTCGGAAAAAGAACGGCTGGTAATCTCTCTCTATTATTACGAGGAGCTGACTCTTAGGGAAATCGGAATGATTCTCCATCTGACGGAGGCGCGTATCTGCCAGATTCATTCAAAGGCGATAATCCGTCTGCGAGGTTTTTTGGCAGCTATGGATGTTGATTCGATGTAATGGCTTATCACGGAATATGATGTGATATATGCGAAAAGAGGGTTCGACATGGCAGCTTTAGATGAAACCAATAACAACGGAGCAGAGCTCGCGAACCAGAATACCGCCGGATCCAATACAGGAAAGAACGGCGGCTTTATTGAAGGCAGCGAGGAATCTGGCTATCAGATAGAGTTTGATAAGGACGGAGTTTTTATTACTGTCTATCCAATGGAGGACGATCATGTCCTTTTTGAGATGGACACTATGCAGAAGATTCTGGATAAGTATCGGACTGCCGAATACAGTATTGTTACGCTGACAAAGGCACTGCGAAAGGCAGACGGGACAAGGACGCAGCTGGCGGAAACCTTTGACGGAGATCCGGACTCCGAGTTTGACGATATGCACCGTTTTGGAAATACTACCTTTGATAACGGGCTGCCTTGGGCTGAATATCACTTTGAGATTTCCAAGGACAGAATGTCGGCGACTCTCAAGTGGGATGAGCTTAAGGGGCGGCAGATTCCTTCCGTAAGGGATGTGGTGGAATCCATGCGCAGAGCCGGCATCGTGTATGGCTTTGACGAAAACTATTTGAAGGAAATCCTTGTGAAGGGGATAGACTTCGTAGCTGCAAAGGGAACAGAGGCAAAGAAGGGCGAGGATGCCCGGATAGAAAAATATTTTGACCTGTCCAATATTGGCAAGGCGGCCAGTGACAACAACGACCGGGTGGATTTCAAGAATCTCCAGCTTTTTGTGCTGGCTAAGGCAGGGGATGTCATTGCTAGGCGAATCCCGCATACACTGGGGACACCGGGAAAAAATGTACTGGGTGATGAAATAAGTGCCAAGTCCGGTAAACCAAGACCTGTACCGGCCGGCAAGAATACTACGATTCAGAATGAGAACGAGGTAGTAGCGGCTATTGACGGTCAGATTGTTGATAACGGAAGCACCATTTCCATTGATCCGAGGTTCGATGTATCGGGAAATGTTGGCGTGTCCACCGGCAACATCGTGTTCAACGGAAGCGTCATGGTCAGCGGCGATGTGGAGATGGGCTTTTCCGTGAAGGCTACCGGTGATATCGAAATCGGCGGTGTTGTGTCCGGCGGCGACTTGGAGGGAAATAATATCTCCATAAATGGCGGCGTACAGGGAATGGGCCGAAGCAAAATTGTTGCAAGAGGCAACCTCAGTGCCAGCTTCGCGGAGAATGCAGAACTTGAGGCCGGCGGCGATATTCATATCGTGGATGTATCGCTTCACTCCACGCTGACTGCCGGCGGAAAGATTCTCCTTGAAGGGCGGCGCGGAGCCCTTACCGGCGGCATAGCATCGGCCGGTGAGGAGGTAAGTGCCCAGATAATCGGCAATGCAGCCAATGTCATAACGAGGGTTTCGGTAGGACAGAACCCGATGCTTCAGCGGGAGTACAAGAAGCTGACGAAGGAGCTGAACGAAGCAAGGAAGAAGATGGATTCTCTCAAGAAGACTTTGAAGGCGCTTGAGAAAATAGATATTATGAGCCTGCCGGAGCAGCGTATCGAGCAGATAAATAAGCTGACAAGGTCGCAGTTCCCGTTGGCCGGCGAAATCGAAAGAAAGAGCAAGCAGCTGGCCGAGATGGACGAGGAAATCGTCAAGATGAAGCACGGCAAGGTCAAGGTCCGGGATACGATTTATCCGGGAGTCCGACTGTCTATCAATTCGGTGCTGAAGAATTTCCAGACGGCTCAGAGCTTTTGCAGTCTTTATGTCGACGGCGATGACATCAAGACGGGTCCGTATTGATATCATAGTTAGATAAATGACACCCTAAAAGCCTCTCATATAGGGGAGGTGGCCTCCGACTCACTTAGTTCACTGGATGGCACTCACTAAATTCATCCTTCGTTACATTCGGGTTTATTAAGTGAGTCTGCCAATGCGAAGCAGACCGGGTGGCTGATAAAAAAATTTAACTGATTCGTGATAAACTCTGACGAAAACATGCTCTCGCTGGGGAACCAGCACAGCGGTACCAAGGCTCTGACTACTCAAGCGGGCTTGTCAGCCGCCAGGTACCGGTGTTGATTAACGGTTTTCTTACAGAGCTTATTCACGAGAAATTAAGGAGTGATTACAATGGCCGTGGATTTCAACCCAATGAACCTTCAGCTGATGGTCCCGAAATCTACCGAGGTGAGTCAGCTCCAACAGAATATGCATCAGCAGGTGAATGCCCAGCAGGACAATCAGCTGGCGAAGCAGAAGGAAACCGACGAGGTAAATCAGCGGACTGTCCGCCGCCACGAAGAGGCGGAGGACGGAAAGGTAAAGGATGACCCGGACAGAGAGCGGCGTCAGGGCGGCGGATACAGCGGAAAGCGTCATCGCCGGGACGGTGAGGACGGGGAAGACGAAGCAGCCAGGATCCTAGCAGAGGTCGAAGAGCTGCGGCGGCAGAGTAAGAATCTTGATATTGCCCGAGGCTCTCTGATTGACATTTCTCTATAGTGGTTAAGCAGAGATGCCGCCAGGCTCTCCAATTAAGTTTGTGCTGCACACCCGTTGCCTCTGGCTGTGTGTTATACACCATACGCGGTTGACCTATAGAGGCGCTGGTCTGCCCGGCAGACCAGGGGGACTATCAATAGTATTTGGTGATTTAATGGTTTTAGAGATACTGGGCTTCATAATTGTTGCGGGAGCCCTTGTTTATATACTTCTTCGGCGAAGGGGCGTGATGCTGTTTGGTGACAGCACCGGCCTGGAGTCGGCTGAAGCAACAGCGGAAAAAATCCGCTATGAAATGGAAAGCTCCGCTGACGAGATAATCAATCGTCTGGCGGAGCATATAGACCGGTTGGAAGGTCTCATCACTCAGGCGGAAGAGGTCTCTGCAAAACTGGACGGCCGTCTCACTCGTCTGCGGAAGGAAATCCACGCGGCACAGGAAAGCGGAATTCTGCCGGTAATGACAACGGAACAGCTAAAATCTGCGGCGTCAAATACGACCGGACAGCAGACGACAGTCTACGTAAATGCAGACAATGCGGCAGAGCAGCTGAACGCAGCCAGGAATGATGAGATAGAGGCGACGGAGTTCTCGCGGCTGCTGGACAGCACCATTGAAGAGTCCGAAGCCGCGGCAATCGATATAACCGGAATGTCAAATCAGAACCGGGCGGTGGAACTGTCTGAGCCGACGGAGCAGGCGCCGTTAGCGGCTGCAAAGCGAATCGACTACTATGCCCGGGCCAGAGAACTTAAGGAGCAGCTTCCGTCCTATCCGGAATCGGGAGTGGAAGCGATAAAGCCGCTGGAGGGGACTGCTCTTCGGGCAATGAGCAGAGTATCTGCCGTGTCTGAGCTTTCGCCGACAGATGAAGCACGGCGGCTTCTTGCGGCCGGTTATGCCACTGAGGACATAGCCAGACGGGTACATCTTGGTAAGGGTGCTATAGAGCTTCTTCGTCAGATGGACGGGCAGAGCAGGTAATTTAAAATACCCCAGGGTGGGGATTTTGGTGATGGATAATGAATAAGCGCAGAGTGATTTTGCTGGGAATAGATACCGGCATTATCATTGCTATCTATGAGCTTGTCGGATTACTGGCAAAGCTGAATCTGAGTACCCTTCGTCCGGTTACTGCTATTGGACCGGAAATGCTGGGACTTCTTTTGGTGTGCACATTCATCGCCCGCTCTTGCCTGGGCGTATACAAAACAGTGTGGCGTTATGCTCATTCAGCATCTTACATTCGCCTGATGCTGGCAGACTGTTCCTCTGTGGCGGTTTTTCTTGCTTTGGGTCATGAGGTGTTCAAGAGCTACTATATCGGCTTTGCCTACAGCGCTATTATCGGCATGAACATTCTGCTTCTGACTATGGCCAGCCGCTTTGTCTATCAGTATTTCTACGCAAAGAGGGAGAGAACCGCTGATCAAAAGGCGGGAATTGCCCAGAATAAGCGCATACCTATTGCTATAGTCGGTGCCGGCAATGTAGGTGCTACGCTGGCGGGAGAGCTTATCAGAAATTCCGGCGCAAGGTACGTACCCTATTGCTTTATCGACAATGATCCTACGAAGGTAGGACGAGAGATACGAAACCTACGCATTTTGCCGGAGGACGAGTATACCATCGAGCAGCTACGGACAAGTCCGGTACAGGAAATAGTCATTGCCATGCCGGATGCCACCCCGGCTGATAAGAGCCGGCTTTATGATTTTTACAAGCAGGCAAATTGTCCGGTAAGAATTTACGATTATTCTCTAGGTGAAGGCAAGGACGGCAAAATGACGCTCCGCAATCTGCGGGTAGAGGACTTGCTGTTCCGCAATGTCATGTCCATAGAAAATGATATGACAAAGGCATACTATCGGGATAAAGTGGTGCTGGTCACCGGCGGTGGCGGCTCCATCGGCTCGGAGCTTTGCCGTCAGATTGCCGATATCGGTCCAAGGCAGCTGATAATTCTTGATATTTACGAGAATAATGCCTACGAGATTCAGCAGGAGCTGATTCGCAAGCACGGAGACAAGCTGAAGCTGGAAGTGGTAATTGCCTCAGTCCGTGACCGGGTGAGACTGGAATCAATTTTCAAGAATCTGCGGCCGGAGATCGTTTTCCACGCGGCCGCTCACAAGCATGTGCCCCTTATGCAGCACAGCAGTGCCGAGGCCATCAAGAACAATGTTTTTGGTACTGTGAATGTGGCTGACATGGCCGAGAAGTATGGAGTAAAGAAATTTCTCCTTATATCTACTGATAAAGCGGTAAATCCTACAAATGTAATGGGTGCCTCCAAGCGGCTCTGCGAGATGGCCGTCCAGTGCCGCACCGACAGCGGCACGGAGTTTACCGCTGTTCGGTTCGGTAATGTACTTGGCTCCAACGGAAGTGTTATTCCGCTATTTACACGGCAGATAGAGAACGGTGGGCCGATCACCATCACCGACAAGCGGATAATCCGCTATTTCATGACTATTCCCGAAGCGGTTCAGCTGGTAATGGAGGCCGGGGCTATGGCTCGGAGCGGCGAACTCTTCGTTCTGGATATGGGCAAGCCGGTGAAGATTCTTGATTTGGCGGAGAATATGATTCGCCTTGCCGGTTTAAAGCCCTACGAGGACATTCAGATAGAAGAAATCGGCCTCAGACCGGGAGAGAAGCTTTACGAGGAACTGCTCATCAAGTCGGCTGAGCTGGAGAAGACAGCCAACAAGATGATTTTCGTTGAGCATGCTATGCCGCTTACCAGGGATGAAATGGTTGAGAAGCTGCGAATCCTAAGCGAAGCGGTGGAGAATCAGGATGCCCGCGATAATGATGACGGCGATGCCGCCGATCCGGAGAAATTCATTATCCCGGCCATAAGAAAGACTGTCCCAACCTACAAAGACCCTGACGAAATCAACAGCAAGGTCAACCTGTAATCTTTTAACAATTAAAATGCATTCAAAAGTCTCCCCTAAAGGGTAGGTGCCACTGCCAATTTAGCAGCTCTAGAATATCGAAGTCTCCCCTACAGGGTAGGGGAGGTGGTATGCGAAGCAGACCGGAGGGGTTCAGACACACAATCAAAAATAAGAAGAAACGACAATGTGCTGCCTATCTGGGGCATTCAGCAGGAAGCAGAGTTGGACGAGTTTATCTCCTATATAGAAAACCCGCCCATGAAGACTCCTGAGATAGAAGCCATGATTGAGCGGGATAAGAACATGCTCAGCGGCGAGTTTTGCCGTGACTGCAGTTATTGTATGCCCTGCCCGGCAGGAATAGAAATCAACACCTGCGCCCGTATGTCCCTGATGCTTCGCTGTGCTCCGACGGATAAGCAGCTCACACCGGAAATGCAGGCCAAGATGAAGAAGATAGAGGGTTGCCTCCATTGCAACAAATGTAAATCCAAATGCCCCTACGGCCTGGACACACCAACCCTGCTGGCCAAGAACTACGAAGACTATAAACGCGTCCTCTCAGGTGAAATTGACGTAAGAAATTATACCTGACACTGCTCGTGATTTTCACCTGATTAATAGAAACGAAACAGGGAACGAAAATGAAATCGTTCCCTGTTTCGTTTCTGTAATGTGCCTATGCCGGGAGTACCACAAAAATGAGAATGATAAAAATTGTGCGGGATAAGGCTATGTGTTTGCAATAATTTAATTGACGTAGTTCACATACGACTTTATAATTAAGTCGTATGTAGGTCGTAAGTGAATTTCGGAGATGAATTATGGCAATCCCAATAACTATTGAAAATCTTTTAATAAAAAATGTTGTAGAATGGGCAAGAATTGAGTTTAAAGAAGGTTGGAATCCCCAAACTATATTAAAGACGATTAGTGCCTTTGCTAATGATATTGATAACTGGGGTGGCGGTTATATAGTTATAGGCGCAGAAGAAGAGAATGGCAAATTGGTCAGGCCGATAAAAGGCATTGACCCAAATTCAGTTGATAAAATTCAAAAGGAACTACTCAGATATTGTAAATTCTTGAAGCCAGTGTATCTTCCGCAGACAGAGCCGGTTTGTTTTGATGGGAAAATGCTGCTATTGGTGTGGTGTCCTGGTGGATATGAAAGACCATATGCCTGTCCAAAGGATCCCGATTCGAAAAGTGGCGAAAAAATATATTATATCCGGAAATTGTCCAGTACAATTGAAGCGACTGATCTGGATGTAAAAGAATTGATGTCATTAGCACATAATATTCCATTTGATGATAGGATAAATCCAAAGGCCGAGATGAAGGATTTGAAATATCCGATAATAAGAAACTACTTGCAGAATGTGGGCAGCAGTTTGCTGGATGATATTGATAAATTTGATATTAAACAGCTGGCAGGTAACTTAAGAATTGCAGATGGGTCATCAGAATACTATAAACCGTTAAATGTGGGAATTCTGTTTTTTTATGATAGCCCAGAAATTTTCTTTCCATATAGTCAGATAGAGGTAGTGAATATACCGGATCCGACAGGCAATGGAATGGAAGAGCGAATTTTTAGAGGCCCCATAGATGAGCAGCTAAGAAACGCTTTGAATTATATAAAAAATAATGTAATCGCAGAAAAAGTGTTTAAGATTAGCGGACAGGCAGAAGCTATAAGGGTTAAAAACTATAGTTATGAAGCGATTGAAGAATTTCTTTCCAATGCGATTTATCATAAGTCTTATCAGATTCACGAGCCTGTCACGGTTCGAATAGAGGCAGACCAGATAGAAATAACTAGTATACCAGGACCGGATAGGTCAATCTCTGACACGGATATAAACAAATATCAGATGAGGACAAGAAGATACAGGAACAGGAGAATTGGAGATTTCCTGAAAGAATTGCATCTTGTAGAAGGAAGAAATACGGGAATTCCCACCGCAATAAAAGCAACTAAAGCAAATGGATCACCTTTACCAAAATTGTTAACAGATGAGGAGCGCTCTTTCTTTTCAGTTATTGTACCAATTCATGAAGCTTTCCTAGGGAAAGAATTTAATCAGGATGCAGATAAGGAGAATGGAATTGTAGGCAAAGTAAAACGTAGATCCAAAAAGCAAATAAAGGAATGTATATTAAAATTATTGACCACGGAAAATCTTTCTGCAAATGGGTTATACAAAAGAATGGGATATTCTGGTAATGCTTCAAAATCATTTAGAAAGGGGATAGAGGAGCTGATTGCAGAAGGGAAAATTCATTACGAATCAGATAAACTGAGAGATGCAAATAATGTTTTGGTAAAGGGTTAATGATATTTAGGAGATCCTGAATTTAATGCCAATAACTGAATGTTTTAATTAATAGGAACCAGGAATATAAGTATATTAAGTAGGAATATAATGCTAAATTGGCTAAGCAGATTGATGAACGGCTGTGAATGGTTTATGAAGATAAAGGTGTAAATAATACTTACGAGATTGTACCGATTTATAGACAGAGTCAAGAGTGTAGGAATAGATGAAAATATGAGTGTAGAGTTATATATGTGTGTCTTGTTAAGAAGGTGGTATTGTTGGATTACAGGCTTGATAAACCCATAACAGATGCTAAGGATGATTTGTTAAATCGGACTGACTTTGCTAAAAATATTGCTGATGCAATTATTAGTTTTAGTGATACCGGCGATAGCGTAGTGTTTGGCCTTCAAGGGGAATGGGGCAGTGGAAAAACATCTGTTGCAAGAATGATTGAGAATTCCCTTAAGATTAGGAATAAGCGTCTCAGGACAGTAAGACTAGAAACTTGGCTTACCACAGATAGGGAATCTTTATTTAGGGAATTCTTTACCTGCATATTAGGTGTACTGAGAAGTGAAGAGAAATTACATGCCTGTTATAAGGATATTGAGGATTATGCAAACCGGTTTGGAAGAAAATTATT
>JAFNYY010000001.1 GCA_017383125.1 Schwartzia sp. (in: firmicutes) | reverse complement strand
CTGCATCCCCTTCATCACAAAGATAAAGATGGCATTCCTCGGCTCCAGAGTACTCCTTTCCAACGGAATGATCGGTACCGTCGTCCGGTATGCCAACGGAATAGATGCTCAGCCTCTCATCCGCATAAACGAGGCAACCATAATCGACCTGAACGAGTACAGAAACCTCTCGGTCATCGAATACAATCCGAAGTAAAAAAAGCCGCCCAATGGGCGGCTTTTTTTCATAAGGAAAAGGCTGTGCAAAACTGCACAGCCCTAGAATCAGGCAAAACTGGTATAATCATCTGTAGCCTTCATACTGCCGCTCTGATAAGCAAACAGCAGACCATACAGGTCGGTAATCTCCTCCTGAATAGCCACGCCTTCATCAGTATCAGCAACCGTAGCATTCTCGGCTGACAGCTCAATTGTCTCTGCAACCGACTCAATATCAAGATTATCTTTCAATGCCTGCCGTACATCCGCAATATTCTGATGCGCCAGCAGTCTGAGACCACGGGAATTTGATATAAGAGTATAGCCGGAAATACCGGTCTTGGAGTGATAAGCCCTGCAGAAGCCGCCGTCAATAACGATTGCTTTGCCGCCAGACTTCAGAGGCGTTTCACCCTTCTTTACCTTGACCGGAACATGTCCATTGATGATATGACCCTTCTCCGGCTCGATGCCAAACTCTCTGAGAACCATATCGCAGAACTCAGGTGTATTGATGAGCTTGTAGTAGTCATCATTGGGCTCCTCCCAAGTAGACTCATCATCGACAAACATCCTCTCAAAGGTCATGAACTCACGGCCGGAGGTCGGTGATAGCCTTCCGCACCAGAGATACCACATGAAATCAAGGGCAACCTGGTCTCTGTGATGCCATGCCCGGCGGGCCACAGTATCACAGTAGTCGAAATAGTCTCTTCCTTTATACTTCCTGCCATCAATGGTCACCTCTGTCAAGGAACCATCAGCATTTACCAGCACGCAGCCATGGAAGAGCAGATTATTATTGTAGCAGGTGTACATAGAGCCTTTGCGATAAAGGAATTCTATGTGGCGACGCAGAGCCTCGCTCTCAAGGAAAGAATTGCGAAGATCCTTGACGATTGTCTCTTCCTCCGGAGAAAGCCGCAGTGGATACTGCGGGTCTATGGTCGGGAAATTCTTCTGGTTCAGCTCATAATGCTTACCGTTGATTTCAACCGTCTTTTCAACAAAATCTATATGGTCCAGAAGAATCCTCTCTTCCATGTGGAAGTCGGGATTTCTCTTTATCAGCTGTCCCTCCAGCTTGAACATGATGATTGAGATGACACGCTCCGCTGCCTTGATGGGAGTCTCATTCGGATACTGGCGGGCCGCCAGCAGTGTAAGCGGACGAAGACCTATACCATAACCCTTCTCTAAAACATCGGTGTTGGAATAGCGGAGATTATTGCGGACGACATTGGCAATGCAGGCATCGGAGCCACAGGCTGCACCCATCCACAGGACATCATGGTTGCCCCACTGAATATCCAGCGAAGGGAAGCGCATTATCTTTTCAATAATAGCATCCGGTCGGGACCCTCTGTCAAAGAAATCTCCGACTATATGCATATGGTCAACCGCCAAACGCTTTACCAGCCCCGTAAAGGCATAAATAAAGTCCGGACCGGCATCAACCTGCGCTATCGTCGACAGCAGCTTCTTGTGATAAGTATACTGTGCCTGATCAGCTTCTGGTCTGGTGCTCATAAGCTCCATGATAATGGAGCCAAAATGGCCGGGAATGAAGGACTTTATCTTCTCCAGCGGGAATTTGTAGCTCATCAGCTTGGTCAGCTCAAGAAGCCTAGCTATATTAAGCCGATACCATTCCGGTGTATTCTTCCGCTCTGCCCGCTGCTGCTCCACCTTCTCATGGGGGTAGTAAATAAGCGTACAGAACTCTGCCTTCTCCTCATCGGTAAGGCGGGCGCCAAATACATAATCAACCTTTTCCTTGATTACGCCGGAGCAATTATTAAGAATATGATAGAAGGTATCATATTCTCCATGCAGATCGGAAAGAAAATGCTCAACACCCTTCGGCAGACTCAGCTGCGCCGAAAGATGAATCAGCCGCTCATAGACAGCCTCCCGGGAAGGATACTTCTCTGCCAACAGCTTCATGCACTTTTTCTTATATGAATCGCTTCTGCCCTCTTGCATGGCGGTCCTCTCTTTCTCCAATACGAAAACGCCGTTGTTCCCGCACCGAAAATTCTCTTTGTCTGACTGTGATTTTAACACAAAAGGGAATCTTTATGAAGATGGTCCGTTGAAAAATAATCAGTTTAGTGATATATTGACGAAAGCATTTTAGATTTATGAAGGATTCAGCATGACCGAAAAAGAATTTCTCAACAGCGCCGAGGATATACAGGCTAAGACAGCCGACCGCGAGCCGCTGATGTCCCGTATACAGCGGCGGCGAAAAAAACAGCGCCGGGAGCTGATACTGATAATTGCCGCCTTCACCATTCTGCTGGGCGGCTGGCTCTGGCGTTCTATCGTCTATGCCCGCACTCCCGACTACGCGCTCAAACAAATATCAGAGGCACTGGAAAACAGAGACCTGGAAAGATTTGACCGCTATGTGAAGCTCGATGCTATCACCATGGTAGCCTATGACGATCTGACCAGCACCCTGTTCAAGTATGACCATTCCCTGACCCCAAGCACCCACAAAAACTTCCTGGATTTCTATCAGCACATAAAGCCTCAGCTGGCGCAGGGAACAGCGGAAACCATCAGACGATATGTGTCCAGTGGAGAATGGACACCGCCAACCGGTAGCGACCTGCTGAAGGGTAGGCAGCTTGGCATTGACTATGAAAGATTTCTGGAAAGGAGTCAGCTCAGAAACACGGAGCTGATTTCCCTCGAATCGGTGACTGTCAACAGCAATAAGACCGACGAGGCCGTAGGCAAAATAAAAATACGCGACAAATATACCGGCACAGCCTTCACAATGGATGTGCTGCTTGAGCGTCAAAATGACGGGCACTGGAGTGTAATTGCTCTGGAAAACTACCGTGACTACCTTGCTGCCGTCACCGACAAGCAGATAGCTGATATAACCGCCTATATTGAAGCAACGCAGCCGGTTGTTGACGAATACAACGAGCGATTCATCGACCAGCGGGCCCGCTTCCGCTCCATTGTCCGTCAGGGCAGACCCATGAGCAGCAGCCAGATCAGCCAGATGAAACAGCTGATTCTCGGCGAAACTGTTCCCGACCTGAAATCCCGTCAGGAAAAGCTCAACTCCTATAACATCCGGGCCGGCAGTCAGTATCTGTCCTCTCTCCGCCGGCAGTCAACCGACCTGAGCATTGCCGCCTGGGTTCACCTCATTGCCGGTCTGGAAAAAGAGGACTACAATGAACTGAATCTTGCCGAAACTCTCCATAAGCAGATGCTGGAGATAGACCTGCGGATTGAGGATGTAATCAATCACAATACTGTCAGCCAGGAGATGCCTGTAGTTCCTTAAACATCAGAGCAGCACCACATGAAGCAAAACGGCTGTGAAAAACGAGAAATCATTTTCACAGCCGTTTTATTATGTCTTTATTATGGTTTTAGTTTGTTGTCTCCCTCTGCTGACCCTGTTTGCCCCAGCTTACCTTGTAGAGCTTGTAGGTATCCCGACGATCAAACTCCAGGTTCTGCTGACTCTCGGTGAAATAAAGATTCTTGACATTGTCGATGGCAAAGCTGTCTGCCCACTTAACATCAATACCGACATCAAACAGCCCGCCCTTGCTTATCTCATCCTGAAAATCAAACTCCCAGATTCCTTCGTCCGGCAGGTCGCCCATAATGAGCCAGGTGTCACGACGCACCATTCCGCTGCAGGGAGCGCCGAAGAGAGTTTCGGGTGTTATTGCCTTGCGGCGGGTGTCGGAGGTAAGATTTTTGTTCAGCAACACCTTTACCGGAACCGAGTTAATAATATCTCCGCCCATTGCCGAGAAATACAGCATATCGTGCTTCTCCGACAGCTCCAGTGCACAGACATCCGTGAGCTTGCTGTACACGCCATTGGGGAAATAAATCATCTGGAAATTTTTCCGCAGCTCCGGAGCCCGGTCGATGGCCCGATAGCTTTCTCCGGTAGCCAGATCAAGCACCAGAATAGCCGCCGCTCCGGCATCGGAAATAAATGCATTGTTGGTGATATTGTCTACACGAATATCTGACAGGAGGCTTCCTGCAATCAGAGAATCACCTTTAATGGGGTATACCTTCTCAACCACCGGAGATTCTCCGCTGATGTCTATAGAGAATACCCTGGGAGTCTTTCCTTCCTCGTCAGCTGCATCAGCCCTGCCCTCATCAAGAGCAAAGAGACGAGGACCGGATGCCGTCATAACATAATTCAATCTCCGCAGAGAGGCAAAATTAACCTCCTGCAGCAGCGGATTTATTGCCCCATCTTTTACCTCTGCCAAGGAGAAATCCGCCGGCTGTGCTCCCCAATGAGGAAACGATACAAAGATTCTTCCTCCCTCGGTAACCGCCAGACCGGTCATCTGATATTCCGATTCCACAAGTGCAAAGATGCTTGCGTTCTCCTGATACAGACGGGCGGATTTATTATTTTCCGCAGCCTGTACGACCGCCGTCCCGAAGGAAGCCTGAATACCTGCCGCCGGCGAGATGCCAACAACAGCAGACAGAGCCGCCAGACCGGCAACGATACCGCGTGCAAGCTTTTTTGAGTATTTCATGAGACAACCTCCCACATAGAATTCGCTATATTCCGCTTCTTATTTCATTCAGCAGACGGTCTACCTGCGGCATGGTATCGAGTACTAAAGGAATCCCCACCTTGCTGCATACTGCCTCAAGAGCAGCGTAGACCTCCGCATTTCTTACGATTAGCTCCTTCATCCGCCCATACTCCAGCACATAATCATGAAGCATGAGGAACGCCATTTCTCCGGTGCTGACCTCCATCTCCACAGGCATCATGAGATTTATATTGCCGGATATTTCATCAAAGGCCAGGGCAAACTGCCAGTTGCCGATATTACCGTTTTCATCAAGCAGTCCCGTAGGTGACCAGCCGTTGTAAAAGAAATCAAAGTCAACCACCCGGTCATTCTGCTTGGCTCTCTTTATCCGGCGAGCCATAACCTCATCATTGAAGTTATAGCTGCGAAATACCATTTCCGGCTCCACATATTTCACCGGACCGGTGACCATCCGATGAAGTCCCTCGTCAAAATAACGGGCCAGACAATAACCGTCATTATACTTCACGGCTATCTTATTCTTCAGCTGATCGCGGATTGCCGTGCGCAGCTCTACCAGCGCCTCCATTACAACCTCGGCCTCATCGTCCCTCAGTGTCCTCGGGACAGTCCGGCTGGCAGCGGAGGTAAAATACAGCCACTTCCCATCCCCTCTGAAGGAACGACCGATACTCTTCAGAATCTTCCTATTTTCTTCCGGAACATCCTGCCGTGAGCCCCAGCAAAGAAGATAGGCATCCCGGTCATACATGACAAATTCTCTCGGTACGATCGGGTCATGGACACTGAGTACATCAAAGTCGCACAGTCCCTTTTCTCCGTGATAAAGTGCAATCGTTTTTCCAGTTTTTGCAAATGGACTCTTTTCAAAGGCTGCTGCTATTTTTTCGCCATGGATACGCAGCTCAAGCATTATAGGCATATACATCTGATACCCGTTCCACGGCTCCATCGCCTCAATCTCTCCGGCTATTTCGTAGATAGTATTCCACAGCTTCAGATTGCGGCCTTCTGTTTTTCCGTTCTCCCGCAGCTTCTCGTAGACAGCCTGCGCCTCCATATCATCTTCCGACATACCCTTATCTTCCAGCTCTTCGTCGTTTTCTCTCTTGCGTGAGCGTCTGATTCGCTTCATAAAATTCACCTGTTTATCATCTTATGCTCAATGCATTTATCATTCTTCATTCACTAAGCGGCTGATATTATGTTCCAACCGCTAATTTATATTATTTTACTATATATTTCCGTATCGGGTCAATGGCCGCCAAAACAATCATGTATACAGAAATTCTTGTGCAATTATTTATGGAAGATTTCACTTGATATGTGATATAGTATCAATTATCTTTTAGTTTGATTCGGGGGTGACAATATGGGAAAGCAGCTGCAGAATTTTCTGCTGGCCTCTCTGCTGCCATTGCTCACTCTTGCCGCCTGGCAATATTTTGCCGGAAGCAGAGGCAGCTACCTGCTGCCCTCACCGGCAACCGTACTGAACACACTAAAAAGTATGACCCTCTCCGGCGACCTTGCACACCATGTCGGCATAAGTTCCCTTAGAGTAGCCGTCGGATTCATTATCACTTCCATTGCCGCCATCGGTCTTGGTATTGCACTGGGCCTTTCTCCCCTCCTTCACCGGATTTTTTCCCGGTGGCTTGAATTCTGGCGGCAGATTCCGCCGCTTTCTCTGCTGCCGATGCTGATCCTCTGGTTTGGTCTGGGCGAACTGAGCAAGCTGGCCATCGTAATCATGGCTACATTTTTCCCGGTCTTTCTGGCCACCTACGATGCGGTAAGCCGTCCCGACAAAGAGCTGCTGGAGCTTGGTAGCCTGTACGGCTTCTCATCCCGGGAGACTCTTCTTCAACTCCGGCTCCCTATGGCTTTGCCGGAGGTGTTTACCGGACTTCGTATTGGTCTCGGCTACAGCTGGCGCTCTTTAATTGGAGCTGAGATGTTCGCGGCTTCCTCCGGACTTGGCTTCCTTATAATTGACGGAGAAGAAATGGCCCGCCTGGATATGGTTCTGGCCGGAATAATTGCCATCGGCATCGCCGGCTCCTGCGCCGATGCTATGATGTGGTTCATCTCACGCCGCTTCAGAGTCCTTCGTCCAACCGATGCCATGTGCAACCTGACAGGAGGCCGGTCATGAATGATATTATCATCCGGGGACTGAACAAGTCATTTTCCGTCACAGGCGACATCAGTCATTCCGCAATAAGAGATTTACAGCTCACAATCGTCCCCGGTTCCTTCAATGTCATCGTCGGCAAATCCGGCTGCGGCAAAACCACTCTTCTCAGAATAATTGCCGGATTGGATCAGTCTGACAGCGGAGAAATAGCTAACCTGCCTCAACGGAAAAAATGCAGTCTTATGTTTCAGAGTCCCCGCTTCCTGCCCTGGCTCACCATCTGGGAAAATGTCACCTTCTGGGAGCACGGTCATTTCACCCCTGCAGAAATCGCCAAGGCAAAAAAAGAGGCGGAATTACTGCTTGACACCTTCGGTCTTACGGAGTGGAAAAGCTCTTTTCCGGGACAGCTTTCCGGCGGCATGGCTCAGCGAGCCTCCCTTGTCCGGACTTTAGCCACCTCTCCCCAGCTGCTCCTCCTTGATGAGCCTTTTGCAGCGGTTGATTACTTCACTCGCCTCCATCTACAGGATGAGGTTCTGAATCTTTGGCAGGCTCAGCAAAATTCTTCCCCTCTTACAGTCGTATTCGTCACCCATGACATCAGCGAAGCTTCAAGACTTGCCACTCATATACACATCATGGCGCAGGGCTGCATTACAGCTACCCTCCGGAATGATGCACCGTATCCCCGCCCCCACACTGCTGACCGCAGCAGACTGGAATCCGAAATTCTTTCGGCACTGAATGCCGGGAATCAATAATATCAAAGGAGTCAACTATCGTGAAAAAACTATTCGCTCTGCTTTTAATACTCTGCTCTCTGCTAGCTTTTGGCTGCGGCAGCAACGCCCCGGCTGCCAACAAGGAAGCCGCCCCCAAGAAGGATATTCCCAAGCTCACCACTCTAAACCTCACCTATGTAAAATCCCCTCTGAACATTCCTTCCATCATCGAAAAGCGCCGCAATGTATTTGAGAATGCCTTCAAAGCAGACGGCATAACCGTAAAATACAGCGACCTTAATGCCGGACCCAAACAGACACAGGCAATGGCCGCCGGTCAGATTGATGTCTGCCATGCCCTTGGCGGTACCAGTGCTATCCTTGCCGCTGCCAACGGTGTTGATCTGAAGATTGTCGGCATCTACAGCCGGGCACCGAAGGCCTTCAACATCATCACCAAAAATCCCAATATCCGCTCCATCAAAGACCTGAAGGGAAAAACCGTTGCCGGTCCCAAGGGAACCATTCTTCACCAGCTCCTCATTGCTGCACTGAAACGTGAAGGACTCACTATCAACGATGTAAAATTTGTATCTATGGGTATACCTGAAACCGCTGCTGCCCTCACCGGCGGCAGTGCTGACGCCGGTCTTCTTGCCGGCCCTGCGGCTCTGAAGATGACCAATGAGGGAGCCAAGGTTCTCACCACCGGTCAGGGCCTCCTTGATGCCACCATTGTCATCGCCATGCGCACTGACTTCCTCAAGAACTATCCGGAGCTGGCTGAAAAATTCATGACCACTCACCGCAAGGTTATCAGCGATTACAAAAAGGACCCGAAGGGCTTCTACGGTGACGCTGCCGAGGAAACCGGTCTCACTATCCAGCAGGTTGACCTGATGGCCAAGTGGTACGATTTCGACCCCTCTATCAGCGACAGCGACATCAGGGATCTGGAAGCTACTCAAAACTTCCTTATTCAGACCGGTATGCTGGAAAACAGCAAGAAAATAGACATCAAAAGCATTATTGCTGAAAATGGGCATCTCGAAAAAAAAAGTAACTCCGCATAATACAAAGAAGGTAACCGACATGAATTCATTTGTCTTAAAAGGAAATATCTGCTTTAGCAAGAATCCCCACGAGATACAACTTTACGACAATGGCTATCTTGTCTGCATAGAGGGAAAATGTCGCGGAGTATTCACTTCTCTCCCTCAAGAATATTGCCATCTTCCCTTGAAGGACTACAACAACAATCTTATAATCCCAGGATTAACTGATTTGCACCTCCACGCTCCGCAGTTTGCTTTCCGGGGTATCGGCAGCGACAGAGAGCTGCTTGACTGGCTCAATACCTATACCTTCCCCGAGGAAGGAAAGTACCGTAATCCTGCCTATGCCGACAAGGCGTATGACATATTCGTCAGCGAGCTGCAGCGCAGCGCTACTACCCGTTCCGTTATCTTCGCCACAATCCACCGCGAGGCTACCATGCTCCTCATGGACAAGCTGGAGGCTTCAGGGCTTGTAACCATGGTTGGCAAAGTGAACATGGACAGGAATGCCCCCGACTACCTCACGGAGACCACCGAAGAATCAATTCGGGAAACCCGCCGGTGGCTGTCTGAAGCTGCTGGAAAATATCAGCGAACAAAGCCGATAATCACGCCGAGGTTTGTTCCCTCCTGCACCGACGAACTGATGACTGCCCTTGGAGAAATCTCCGTCGAGTATCATCTGCCTGTACAGAGTCACCTGTCAGAAAATCTTTCGGAGATTGCCTGGGTCAAAGAGCTTGTGCCCTCGGCAGAAACCTACGGGGAAGCCTACGAGAAGTTCAATCTCTTCGGTCGTGATGTCCCATGTGTAATGGCTCATTGCGTTCATTCGCCGGAAGCGGAACTGGAGCTGCTAAAGAAAAACGGCGTCTTCATCGCCCACTCTCCCGACTCAAACACAAACCTTTCTTCCGGCATCGCCCCAGTCAACAAATATATCCAGCAGGGTCTGAAGGTTGGACTGGCCAGCGATGTTGCCGGCGGTGCCGATGTAAATATGCTGAGGATGATGGCGGAGGCAATACGGGCAAGCCACCTCCGGTGGCGGCTCATAGATAGCGGGCTTCCTGCCCTCACCTTCGCCAATGTATTCTATCTGGCCACGAAAGGCGGCGGAGAATTCTTCGGCAAGGTTGGCTCCTTTGAGCCGGAATATGAATTCGACGCTATTATAATCGACGACAGCAGTCTCGCCACCCCCCGTGAGCTGTCCCTCACCGAGCGGATGGAACGGCTTCCATATTTGGCAGACAGCCGTCATATCCGGGCAAAATATGTCTCCGGTCAGCAGCTTTTCTAAGAACATTTTCCAAAGAAGGAGTGATTACTCATGAGCAAGCTTCACATCGGCTGTCATCTTTCCAATTCAAAGGGCTACCTTGCCATGGGCAAGGAGGCTCTTGAGCTTGACGCCGATACATTTGCCTTCTTTACCCGCAATCCCCGCGGCGGCAAGGCCAAGGATATAGACACTAAAGATGTAGAATCCTTTTTATCGCTCTACAACGAGCACGGATTTGCCAAGCTTGTGGCACATGCCCCGTATACCCTCAACCCCTGCGCTGCCAAGGAAAATCTGCGGGAGTTTGCCCGGGACACCATGGCAGATGACATCCGTCGGCTGGAGTTCACCCCCAATAACTATTACAATTTTCATCCCGGCAGTCATGTAGGACAGGGCGCCGAAGCCGGCATTGACCTTATCGCCGACCTTTTAAACACCGTCCTTTACCCGGAGCAGACTACCATAGTACTGCTGGAAACAATGGCCGGAAAAGGCAGTGAAGTCGGCAGGACTTTTGAAGAAATCAGAGCAATCATCGACAAGGTAAAGCTCGGTGATAAGCTGGGCGTCTGCCTCGATACCTGCCATATCTCCGATGCCGGATACGATGTAATCGGCAACCTTGATGGAGTTCTCGACGAATTCGACCGGGTAATCGGTATTGGACGACTGAAAGCGATTCACCTCAATGACAGCCTCAATCCCCCCGCCTCCCACAAGGACCGCCATGCCAGAATCGGTGAGGGGCATATCGGCCTCGAGGCTCTGAGCCGGGTAATCAATCACCCGAAGCTCAAGGATCTTCCATTCATTCTTGAAACGCCAAATGAGCATGACGGCTATAAAAAAGAAATCGCCCTGCTGAGAGCAGAGCGGGAAAAAGCAGGGGTCTAAGGTAAACAGGAAACAGACAGAAAAAGGCTATTGCCCGGTGAGAGCACCGATGCAATAGCCTTTTTATATCTCATCTTATTCGGTCAAATCCTCACGGCAGGTGCTGACCTCTACCTCAACGCAGTCCAGCGGGCCGGCAATTGGTACCGACGGCTTGCGGATTACGATAGTAGAAGATTTCGCCACAGGCATAGCCTTCAGAATCTCCTGATTTACATGATAGCCGAGCGCCTGCAGCAGCATGAAGCGCTTGTTCTCCACCGTGTCACGGATGATTGCGTACATTGTGGCCGACTGCACGGCATTTACCGGGTCATCAGCCTCTGCAGCACTGTCATCCTTGGTCTCTACTTCTATGTCAATGAAGAATTTCTGTCCCTGTTCACGCTCGTACTCATATACACCGTGAAAGCCGTAAAACATCATGTTTTTAATGCGAACCTTTGCCATTTTAATCCCTCCAGAATATACTGCACCCATTTGGGTAAATTTACTAAATCCATATCGCTGGCTGAGTTATTCGTCACCTGATATCATATTTCCTGCTTATTTAAGTAATATATAAACAAATATTTTCCTTTACCCCACGCCACATCTGTGGTATCATAAAAAATTATCATCTACAGAAGAACTGCTGATAATTAACTATTTCAGTCGATATAGGAGGTACTTTCAATGACCGCAAAAAGACTTGACCCCATGAGCTTTGACTTCCCCATAGACAAAATGATGAACGGCTACTACGCCGACATTTACTTCATGCGTGAGCAGGAAATTCTTCGCAAGGAAAACTGCACCGACCGGGTTACTCTCCAGATTTTCCAGAGAGATTATGCCGTTCTCTGCGGTGTCGATGAAGCCATCGCTCTCATCAAACGCTGCTCCCACAATCCCGAATCCATCAAGATTCGTGCTCTCCATGATGGTGACGAGGTAGAACCCTGGGAAACCATCATGACCATCGAGGGCAATCCTGCCGATTTTGCTCATCTGGAAACAGTTTATCTCGGCATACTCGCCCGTCAGACCAAGGTTGCTACCAACTGCCGCCGCTGTGTAAAGGCTGCCGGTGAAAAGCCGGTTCTCTTCTTCCCTGCCCGCTTCGACCACTATCTGGTGCAGGAAAGCGACGGCTACGCCGCAAAAATCGGCGGCATGGCCGGTATCTCCACCCCGGCAAATGCAAAGGTATGGGGCGTTGAAGCGGCCGGCACAATCCCCCACGCTCTCATTGCTTCCCTCGGCGGCGACAGCGTAAAGGCCGCCCAGCTTTTCGACAAGTATATGCCAGCCGATGTTGCCCGCATCGCCCTCGTCGACTTCGACAACGACTGTGTAGGCACCAGCCTGAAGGTAGCCCACGCCCTCGGCGATAAGCTGGCCGGCGTACGCCTCGATACCTCCGGCACCATGGTGGACAAATCTCTGGCTGATCAGATGGGGCACTTCCAGCCTACCGGCGTAAACGCACAGCTGGTTCACAATGTCCGTACCGCTCTTGATGCCGAAGGCTTCACCAAGGTAAAAATCGTCGTTTCCGGCGGATTCACACCGGAGCGTATCCAGAGCTTCGAAGCAGCCGGCGTACCGGTTGATGTTTACGCTGTAGGTAGCTATATCTACAGCGGCAATACCGACTTCACCTCCGATGTAGTCCTGCTCAACGGCAAGAACTGTGCCAAGGCCGGCCGTCGCTACAGCGACAATCCCCGCCTTGAGGATGTTGATTGATTATGGGTGATTTATTCATCCTGCTGCTGATTGCCGGCATGGTTGCCTATGCCTTTGGCAACAGAATATTCACCCGCTGATTTCGAAATAAGGAAGACAAATAATGCCGATAAAAATTCCCAACAATCTGCCTGCTGCAGCCACTCTGAGCAATGAACACATCTTCTTCATGGATGCCAACCGGGCTTACACACAGGATATTCGTCCCCTGAAGCTCCTCATCCTGAACTTGATGCCTACAAAGGTTGTAACAGAAACGCAGCTTCTCCGCCTTCTGGGCAACACCCCTCTTCAGGTGGAGGTTGATTTCATCTATACAGAATCCTACAATCCTCAGCATATATCTGCCGACCATCTCACCGAATTCTACGGCACCTTTGCCGATGTTCGTCATAAGAAATACGACGGATTCATTATCACCGGCGCTCCGGTTGAGCAGATGCCCTTTGAAGAGGTTGCCTATTGGCCGGAAATAGTGGAAATCATGGAATGGTCAAAGAATCATGTTTTCTCCACCTTCCACATCTGCTGGGGCGCTCAGGCCGGTCTCTATTACCATTACGGAATCAATAAATACGATGTCCCCGCCAAGGTTTTCGGCGTGTTCCGTCATCACCTCTGCGTAGAGCATGAGATGCTCTTCCGCGGCTTTGACGATGAGTTCTTCGTCCCTCATTCCCGTCACACAGAGCTTCACCGTGAAGACATTGAAAAGGTTCCCGCCCTCACTATCATGGCTGAGGCTGAGGAACCGGCCGGAGTCTACTGCGTCGCCAATCTGAAAAGGCGTCAGTTCTTCATCACCGGTCATGCCGAGTATGATCCCCTGACCCTGAAGGCCGAATACGACCGTGATGTAGCCGCCGGTCTTCCGATTAATGTTCCTGCCAACTATTACCCCGGAGATGACCCCACAAAGATGCCCCAGGTCCGCTGGCGTTCTGTAGCCAATCTTCTTTTTGCCAATTGGCTAAACTATTATGTTTATCAGGAGACTCCCTACGAGCTGGACAACATTGTTTCGGCGGAAGATTAGTTAACACTCAACTTACTTTCATTAGCTTTACATACAATTGCGATATATTTTCCCAAAAAGGAGAATGATTTATGAGAAATTTATCTCACTCTTTGGGAAAATATACCGCAATTTTTTCTTTGTCTGCCGCCTTCATGCTTACTTTACTTCCTTCTCACACCGAGGCAGCTCCGACGCAGGATAAGTATCCCAAAGTTCCCACAGACATATATCAGTGGGTGCAGGCAAGTCCCCGCACCAGCTATTATTTCAACCGCAAATATATCTGCTTCCAGACAAACGATAAGGACACAGTCAATGTTGATGTGATTCTCGTTCCTATACTTCGCACCTACGATCACATTCAGGTTGCTGACATCATCGCCAAGCGGCGCTGGCATCAGCAGGACTGGGAGGAACTGGACGAGCTTTTGGCAGCCGAGGCAAACCATGTCATCATCGACAGGGCGAAGCGAACTGTGACCGTAAGAGACTCAATCCTGCTCACAGAGAATTTCGATCACCTGTACAACGAACCTTCAAACAGGGTCATCGAGCTGGACAGCCTGAACGAGCAGTCCCTTGAACGCCGCTTCTACGAAAGCATTCTTCAGTATGCCATTGACGAGAGCGATACATTGGTCGCCAATACAAAGGGCACCATCACCGAGGTAGACAGCAAGAAGCTGGCTGCCATAAAAAAGGCGGAAGAAAAACGCCGCAAGGCTGCCGAAAAAGCAAAGAAAAACGAAATAAAACACGACTATTGATATCGTACAAAATGGACTGTAAAAATGAGTACTCATTTTTACAGTCCATTTTTTTATGCAGATGCGGTGAACAAGGTCTGTAAGAAAACCGTTTATATGCGTCATTCCTTGGTGACCTGCAAGTAAAACCATATCACTTAATAAATCCCGGCAAGGCGAAGGACGAATTTAGTGAGTGTCATACATGGAACCTTAGCGGTTGCCGAGTGTAACGAAGGCAGAGCATAGGCAGTCGCAGTGCGGGAATGTGTTCTCATCAGACTTTTTCACAGCTCCTTTTTATATCCCAAATAAAATGAGGCTGTCACCGGAGAAAAGTCTCCCGGCGGCAGCCTCGCTTATTCTATTCTATTTTATATCTTACAGCACAAGCTGACTCCAGTCGGCAACCCGGCGAGCAAGGCCGGTGATGGCAGACAGGAGAGCCAGACGATTTTCACGGACGGCTTTATCCTCAGCCATTACCATGACGGCGTCAAGATAATCGGCAATAGCCGGTGCAAGAGGCGCAAGCTCCTCAACAGCCCGGTTGTAGCTGCTGTTCATCAGGGCAGCGGCTACGCCGGTAGATACTGCCTCATAGGTCTCATGGAGATTTTCCTCTTCCTGTACCTCATAGAGGTCGCGATCGGGAATGCCTGCATTCTCTGCCTTGGCGGAGAGATTTGCGGCACGGTCCAGAGCCTCAGCCAGCTTCTCAATCTCCTCCGGACGGCGGTTGATGGCATCGCTGAGTGCATTGGCCCGGAGAACGGTGGCAGTGCAGTCATCGGTATCAATGGCAGCAGCGGCAATATCGTAGCGGGTGCCGTTGTCAGCCAGTACCTTCTCCAGACGGAGACGGATGAAATCAGCGAAAGCCTTCTCAACAGCGGCGGTCTTCTCAGCATCCAGCTCATAGAGCTTGGCTGCTTCCTTGACGATAGCATTCAGCTTCAGGCGCTTACTGTTGGCAACGATTGTCTGAACGAGACCGAGCGCCTGACGGCGAAGGGCGAAGGGATCCTCGGAACCGGTAGGAATCAGGCCAAGGCTGAAGGTTCCTACGATGGTATCAATCTTGTCGGCAACGCTGACGATGGCACCGACGGTGCTATCCGGCAGCTGACCGCCGGCCTGACGGGGACGGTAATGCTCATCAATAGCGTCAGCCACTGCGCTGTCCTCACCATCAAGCAGTGCATAACTGCGGCCGATGGTGCCCTCAAGCTCAGTGAACTCTACAACCATTGCCGTAACAAGGTCAGCCTTTGCCAGCTTGGCAGCCCGGCAGGCAGCAGTCTTTTCAGCCTCATCGGCTTCCCAGGCCTCAGCTACCACAGCAGCCAGCTTCTCCAGACGGAGAGCCTTGTCATACATGGTACCGAGACCCTTCTGGAAATTCAGGGTCTTCAGCTTCTCAACATAGTCCTCCAGCTTCTTCTCGCGGTCTTCCTTGAAGAAGAACTCAGCGTCAGCCAGACGGGCACGGAGGACGCGCTCATTGCCGTGGGAAACCACATCAATGGAGCGTTCGCCGCCGGAGCGGACGGTGATAAAGTACGGCAGCAGCGTACCATCCTCGGCAACAACAGGGAAGTAACGCTGATGGTCACGCATGGGGGTAACGATAGCCTCACGGGGCAGAGTCATATATTTATCGTCAATCCTGCCGGCCAAAGCGGTAGGCCACTCAACGAGGAAGGTTACCTCCTCAAGAAGTGCCGGCTCGATCTGTGCCTGACCGGGCTTGCCGTTTGCATCTACGCAGCCGGCTGCCACTCTGGCAATCTCTGCTTCAATCATGTGACCGCGCTTTACGGGGCAGGCGATGACCTTCATGGCCTCGCATTCCTCCATATATTTCTTCGGCTCGCTGATATCAAACTGACGGCCGGCCGGGTCAAAGGACTCACCATCAACATTGGAGAGGACACGATGACCGCGGGAAGTACGGCCGGACTTGACTTCGGCTACCTCAAAGGGAACTACCTCGGTACCGCAGAGAGCAACAATCCAGCGAATAGGACGGAGGAACTTGAAGTCAAGGTCACGCCAGCGCATGGTGTTGGGCAGCGGAAGAGTATTGATGAGCTCCGGGAAGAGAGTGGTAAGAAGCTCCTTGGTCTCCTTGCCGACAGTATGAATCTCGGCATATACATAGCCATCACGCTTAATGAGGTTTTCCGGCGTGGTACCGGCACCTTTGGCAAAGCCGAGAACCGCCTTGGTGGGATTACCGTCTGCATCAAAGGCAGTGGCGATAGCTGGGCCGCGGCGCTCTATGGTCTTGTCCGGCTGGCGCTCAGCCACATCATCAACAAAGAGAGCAAGACGGCGCGGAGTACCCATAGCGTGAATAGTGCCGTGGGAAAGCCCCAGCTCCTCAAGACGAGCGGCGGTCTTTTCACGAAGTGCCCGATAGAGGCCTCGTACTGCATGAGCCGGAAGCTCTTCGGTACCAATTTCAAGAAGAATATCTACTGCCATTTTACTTCACCTTCGCCTTTCTGCTCTTGCCCATCATGGGATAGCCCAGCTTCTCGCGCTGCTCAAGATATGCCTTTGCGCACATTCTGGCCAGCTTGCGGACTCGACCGATATAGGCGGTACGCTCGGAAGCACTGATAGCACCCCGGGCATCGAGAAGATTGAAAGCATGGGAGCACTTCAATACATAGTCATAAGCCGGATGAACGGCACCCTCGCCGATGACCCGGACAGCCTCTGCCTCATACTTGTCGAAAAGCTCAAAGAGGAGCTTTGCATCGGACAGCTTGAAAGCATAAAGGCTCTGCTCATATTCATTCTGGTGGAAGACATCACCGTAGGTATAGTCACCAATCCACTTGATGTCATAAACATTCTCAACGCCCTGAATGTACATGGCAAGTCGCTCGAGACCGTAGGTGATTTCACTGGCAACCGGCTTTACATCACAGCCGCCTACCTGCTGGAAGTAGGTGAACTGGGTAATTTCCATGCCGTCAAGCCATACCTCCCAGCCGAGACCCCAGGCTCCGAGAGTCGGAGATTCCCAGTTGTCCTCAACGAAGCGGATATCATGGTCGGCTGCATTGATGCCAAGGCGGGCAAGACTCTCAAGGTAAAGCTCCTGAATGTTGTCCGGAGACGGCTTCATGATAACCTGAAACTGATGGTGCTGATAAAGACGATTCGGATTGTCGCCGTAGCGGCCATCAGCCGGACGGCGGCTCGGCTCTACATAGGCCACATTCCAGGGCTCAGGGCCGAGGACTCTGAGGAATGTGGAGGGATTCATTGTGCCGGCACCCTTCTCTACATCGTAAGGCTCGGCGAGGATGCAGCCCTGCTCAGACCAAAAGGACTGCAGAGCCAGGATCATTTCCTGAAATTTCATGCTGTTTCCTCCTAAAACTTCTGGGGAATCGGGTAATTTCTACAAAAATTGGCGTACAGTCTAAATGTTGCCCGACGAAAACACATTTTCATTCGATTATCCACGCAGCGGTTCTAGGCTCTGACTGCGTATGCTTTGCGACTCCCTAAGCTCTGCCGTCGTTACACTCGGCAATCGCTAAGGTCGCATGCATGACACTCACTAAATTCGTCCTTCACTTTGCTCGGACTTATTAAGTGAGTTAGTCTTTGCGACTCCCTAAGCTCTGCCGTCGTTACACTCGGCAATCGCTAAGGTCGCATGCATGACACTCACTAAATTCGTCCTTCACTTTGCTCGGACTT
>JAFNYY010000061.1 GCA_017383125.1 Schwartzia sp. (in: firmicutes) | reverse complement strand
TCCTTTAGGTAGTTGTCGAAGTCAATGCTGCCGAATTTCATGTATGCGGCTCCTTTCCTTAAATGCGGTTACTGGATATTTTACTGTCCGCCTGAAACTCATCTGATGGAAACTCGCTGTTCATAACGACTTTGTGGTTGAATGCTAATATGAATAAATTACTTCGTAATTTATTGAAAAACTGCATTATAAAGGGCTCCTTACAGAGGGCTTCAGGCGGGTTAACGGTTCCTTCGGATACCTGTATTCATTTAGAAAAGATTTCCGTAAGATAGATCTTATGCGAGGGATATCAAGATTCATAGTCAGCATAATCTGACGATTATGAGAGGGATACACCTTTTATTATACCACACATTTCTTCCTCTTGTTTGCAAAAAGATGTCCAATAGGATAAAATAACAAATTAATTGTAATTGTAAGTATGACCAAAGAAGGAGAGAATACTATGGCTCAAAATACAGATTTGGAAAAAATCGTCGCCAGGTTCAAGGCGGGCAGCAACTGTGCACAGATTACCGCGACCTACTTTGCCGAGAAGTACGGCGAGGATGTGGAGAAGATACATCAGCTCATGTGCAGCTTCGGCGGCGGTATGCGCAAGGGTGAGGTCTGCGGTGCCGTCAGCGGCGGTATGCTGGCTCTGGGCATGAAGGGGGGCAATGCCACTCCCGATGATGCGGAGCGTAAGGCAAAGTGCTACGCCGATACCATCGCCTTCGGCAATGAGTTCAAGAAGCGCAATGGTTCTCTGCTGTGCCGTGAGCTGCTGGGCTGCGATATCTCCACACCGGAAGGGAAGAAGGAGTTCGACGAGAAGGACCTTCACTTCACCTTCTGCCCCAGGAAGGTACTTGCCTCTATAGAGCTGCTGGAAGAAATGGGGTACTGATTCCTTGGATCAAATAGTTTCAGCCGGTACAGAGAAAGGAACGCAAGGGGACAGACTGCGGGGCGTGGACTGGCTCCGGAGTCTTGCTATTATCGGCGTTACCCTTTTCCATGTGTTCCCGGCACTGGTACCCGGCGGTTTTCTAGGGGTAAATCTTTTCCTTATCCTCAGTGGATTCCTGGCTGCCTACGGGGCAGCAAAGGTGATGGACAATGACGGCTCTCCGCGGGGCGTGGCGTACCTGAAGGACTACTACTGCCGGCGGGTGCGGAGAATATATCCATCCCTTATCATCGTCCTGCTGGTGACGGCAGGTGCCTGTCAGCTCATCGCGCCTAAGCTGCTGCGGGGTATGGGCCCGGAGCTGCTCTCTATCGTGGGAGGCTACAACAACCTTTGGCAGATAGAGCAGAATGCCGATTATTTCACCCGAATTTTAGGAGCTGACCCCTTTACCCATATGTGGTTTATGGGAATTGAGCTGCAGTTCTGTCTCATTTTCCCCATCATTTTCTTCCTGTACCGGGGCATCAGCAGCGGCTGCGGCCGTAAGGAGGGTGCCCTGCTGCTGGCGCTTGTCGGCGTCATCATGGCAGGGTACATCCCCAAGCAGTTCGGTCTGGATCCGGCGGGGGATGTGACTCCCCTGTACTACGGCACGACAGGTCGAATCTATGACCTCCTGCTGGGTGCGGCGCTGGGCTTCTACCGTGGGGCCGGTTCGATGTTTCATCGGTCTCCGGAAAATGAGCTGCGACATCGGAAGACTTCTCCGGCGGTGTGGGCGGTATACGGCCTGCTGCTGGCACTGACGGCAGCAGCCTATCTGATAGTTGACGGCAGCCGTCCGCTGCTGTATCAGGGCGGTATGGCGGTCATGTCGGCGGCGTTCTGCCTGCTTATCTGGCTGACGGTGCGGGAGCATGGCGCCCAGAGCGAGGCCTTTGAGAATAAAGTAACCGGCTTCATTGGCCGATACAGCTACGGTATTTTCCTGTGGCAGTACCCGGTCATCGTGCTGGCTCGCCAGCTCGGTCTGACAGAGGAGGCGGTGGGTCTCCCGATAGCCGGTATGGTGGAAATTGCAGCCATGGTGCTGCTGGCGGTGCTTACCCACAAGGCGGAGCAGGGCCTGAGGGGCATATTTGTTAGGAATTTTTCAGATAAAAATAGTATTATAATGAAGCTATCTGCTGCGGGAGCAGCGATAATGATGGTCTGGGGCGGCTACGGCATAGCGGCTGCGCCCTGGCAGAAAGCGGCCGATACGGAGGCCCTGAAGGCGCGGATGGCAGAAAATGCTGCTCTCCTTCGCCAGCAGAATCAGGAGCAGCCCCCGGCGGCTGAGGTAAAGAAGGAAGAAAAGCCACAGAAGGCTGTGGCGGCAGCCAAGGAGGAGAAACCGCCGGTAACGGTGGAGATACCCTCCGGCATTATCTGTATCGGTGACTCGGTAATGCTTGGCTCAGCGTACGCACTGAAGCGCGTACTGCCTGACTGCTACATTGACGCCGATGTCTGCCGCTATGTAGGCGGCGGTATACCGGTGGCAGAGGAGCTGATGGCAGCAGGCCGGCTGGGTGACACAGTGGTCATTGCTCTGGGTACGAACGGGCCCATCTGCGGAGCTGAGCGCTACGAGGAGCAGACGGTGGCCCTGCTGGATATGCTGGGACCGAACCGCAGGATATTCTGGGTGAATACCTACGGTGCCGACATCGACTGGATAAAGCCCAACAACGACTACATCGCGGCTATGCCGAAACGCTGGCCCAATGTGAGAGTCGTTGACTGGTACGGCAGAGTCAACGGTCATCCGGAATGGCTTTCCGGGGATGAGGTTCATCCCAACGATGACGGAGTGGAGCAGTACGCGAAGCTGTTGAAGGAGACAATAGAGAGGGATTTAAGAAAATCTCTGCGATGAAAAGACTTACCGCCCGACATGATTAAATGAAAACCTGCTTGCGCAGATAAACGGTTTTCTTATTGATCAGGTTAAGGAGGGCTTACATTATGGTCAGGAGGTACACATGATAAACAATGAAAAGAGGCGACAGCTTATACATCTGAGCGCGATGGCAATTCTGCTGAGCGCGGTGCTGGTGTTCTGCGGCTTTAGCAGTGAGAAGCCGGCGAAAGAGATGAAGACATTTACTCTCCACATGAACGGCAAAACAGAGCAGCTGCAGTCCGACAAGGAAACGATAGGCAAGGCTCTGAGAAAGCTGAAAATAAAGCATGAGCATCACAAGGTTTACCCGCCCCACAAGGAGCATCTGACCAACGGGATGGATGTATATGTCCTCACCGGCAGTCAGGAGCTGAAGCTACGGGAAATCGAGCTGGAACAGCCTGTCCGCTATATTGATGACCGGGAAATGGATTTCGGCATCAGCCGGGTGGACAGTGAGGGCGCCAAAGGATTGGCCAAGGTGGTCAATGTGGAGGCAGGCGGCAAGGTGATAGCCGAGCTTCACCGGGAAGTGCTGAAGGCTCCGGTGGAGAAGGTGGTCACCAGAGGTGCCAAGCGTACCGTCATGACCGATGAGGGCCTGAAGCGCTACGTCAAGGTACTGGAGTGCGACACGGTAGCTTACAGCGGAGACCCGGGAGATGGGACCTATACCGGTCTGCCGGCAGGTCACGGCGTAGTAGCGGTGGACCCTGACTTCATTCCATTGGGAACGAAGCTGTGGATACCGGGCTACGGTACCGCTATCGCAGCCGATATCGGCACTGCCGTGGTGGGAAACATTGTTGACCTTTGCATGGATACCTATGAGGAGTCTCTCGACTGGGGTCGTCAGGATGTAGACATCTATGTGCTGGAAGAATAAAGCATAATATGGGGCTGAGAATAATGAGCAATCGTTTTTCTCGGCCCTTTCCTTATTCGGGAATAATAGCCTTGCATTTTGCATAATAACTTCATATAATGGTGAGGGAATATTTACGGATGGAGGTTTCGATATGGCAAACAAGTTGAAAAATTGTTCCGGCTGCGGTCGGCTTTATCTTGATACAGGTGTCGGTATCTGCCCGGATTGTCAGCAGAAGGAGCTGGATGCCGAAGATATGGTTGCGGCTTATGTCCGCGAGAATCAGGGCTGCACTGTTGCCGAGGTCTGTGCTGCTACCGGTATATCCGAGAAAATTGTCCGCCGGATGATTCGTCAGGGCCGCTTCTCCAACATCCCGGGTGCTGAATTCCGCTATCCCTGCGCCAAGTGCGGCGAGATGATCGACCATGGCGATTACTGCTTCAGCTGCCAGCGTCAGATTACGGCTGACCTCGTTGCCCAGCAGCAGAAGGCTATGGCAAATGCGGCTGCCCGCAAGACTGCCGGCATGTATTCCATGGATATCCGCAACGGCAAAAGATAACATAATATTTTTTCAGAAAAATTGCGAGCAGAGGTTAAGCCTCTGCTCTTTTTTTCGATAAAAATTTTAGAGAGGTATAGCCTCTCGTGTTTTGCTATATTTTTTGATAATATCGCTTCAAATCTGCAACATTGAAAGGCGGTGATCATCATGATCATCAATAACAACATCCAAGCTGCGGCCAGCCTGTACAACCGTACCTGGTCCAACGGCAGCAAAAACCGCGCCGGCGAGTATTCCCGGGCGCAGGCCAGCGATGAGGTAGTCCTCAGCAGCAATGCCAAGACCTTCAGCAATGCGCTGAGAGATCTCCGGGCCAATGCCGAGTCTGACGGTGTCCGTATGGATAAGGTAGAGAAGTTCACTGCTCTCATCGAGAGCGGCTGCTACCATATCGACAGCGAGAAGCTGGCAGAAAGCATTATGAATTATAAGTTCTGAGGGTAATATCATGTGGCAGCAGTTGATTGTCCTCCTTGGGGACCTGACAAAACAATACGATATCCTTCTGAAGCTGGCGGCTAAGAAGCACACTGCTCTTGTCACCGTAGACTTTCAGACGGTCGATTTGGTCCGGAAGGCAGAGGAAAAGACGATTGCAGCTATCGATGGACTGGAAAAGAGGCGGCTGGAGCTGCTGGCATTCCTGGCAGACGCGGAAGGCAGTCAGGAAATCAGTCCGGAGATAAACCGCCGCGACCTGTACCGGCTGGCTCCGGAGGAGGTAAAGAAGGAGCTCCTGACGGCAGGCAATGAGCTGAGTGCCAAGGTCGAAGCGGTGAAGGAAGCCAGTGACAACAACACGCTGCTGCTGAAGAGTGCCCTTCAGGCTGTTACCTACAAGCTCAACCGTCTCAGTAAGACGAGCGTTGACCAGAGCTATGGCCCCGGCGGCAGTGAGAGTGTAACAGCTCACCGCAAGAGCCTTGATTTCGGGGCGTAAGAATATCATGAAGCGAGCAATAGATCTTCTCCGGGTGCAGCTCCTGCTGCTGGGCCGTCTGGCTGACAGCTCAAAGGCAATGGAGGAAACTCTGAAGAAGAATAAGGGAGACGAGGCAGGACGCCTCGCTCTGGAAATAGAAAAGACTCTCCTGAGTTTGGGAAAAGCCGAAAAAGCTTCTGATCAGTATATAAAGGAAAAAAATAAGAATAACTGGGATGAAGTGCTGGCGGATTTTCTCCCCTCACCGGAGAAGAAAATGGCTCGTGACCTGCTTGACCGCATCTATGAGCGGCTGGAGGGGCTGAAGCGGGCAACCGATAAAAATGCTGTATTGCTGGACAAGGATGTCAGGTATGTGAATTTCAGCATTAATGTCCTCACGGGAGCAAGTGCCGGCACCACCTATGCCGCCAGCGCAGCTCAGCCGGGGGCAGGGCGTGCCATTGATATGCTGGACGCCTCAGTGTAAGAAAGGAAAAATACTATGAGATCAACCTTTGCCGGCCTCAATACGATGCTCAGCGGCATCCAGACATACAGCCTGGGCCTCGATACCGTAGGCCACAATATAACGAATGCAAATACTCCCGGCTTCTCCCGTCAGAGCGTGGATGTAGCCGCAACCCCCGCAAGCAAGATTTATACCTCCTTTGGCCCAGCCTATGCAGGCAATGGCGTCGGCGGCCTGTCTATCAACAGAGCAAGAGACGGCTACGCCGATAAGCAGTACTGGCGGGAGGCAAGCTCCAAAGGTTACTACGAGACTCAGCTGAAGAACTACAACAAGGTAGAGGAAATCTTCAACGATAGCTCCGATAACGGACTTCAGCAGGCCATGACGGAGTTCTATAAATCATGGGTTGACCTGTCCGCGAATGCTTCCACTACTGCCAACCGTACCGCGGTCATTCAGAAGGGCCGCAGTCTGGCAGAGCGTATCGACCTTTTCACCGAGCAGGTACAGGAGCAGATAAACGCCGAGTATGAAGACCTGCGGCTCAATGTGGACAAGGTAAACACCATTACCGACGGTATCGTGGCTCTCAACAAGAGCATCCTCACTATGGAGGCCACCGGCGGCAATGCAAATGATATCAGAGACCAGAGAGATCTGCTGGTAGACCAGCTCTCGGCCTTCATGAATATAAATTTATACGAAGACTCTCAGGGAATGTACACCATCGTGTCAAACGGTACCTCCATCGTCAACGGAGCTTCCGGTCTGCATCTTCAGCTGGGCAACCGCATCGACAACGAGGAGTACGGTGTCACCGACTACACCCTGCAGATAAAGGAGACCGGTACTCTGTTCAACGGCCTTGAGGGTATCCTCAAGGGCAATTTGGACAACATTGCCGAGGATAAGGGATATATTGATACTCTGTCAAATATCGCTTGCTTCATGCTCACTACTCTCAATGACCAGCATAAGACCGGCGTGGGTATTGATGGGGGAGCGACTACCGGGCTGAATTTCTACGGCGACCAGGATTATGTCTACACTTGGGAAAAGCCGGCTGGCAGTGAACAGTATTCTTTGAAGATTCATGATAATGTGGCCGGAACAGATACCTTTGTACGAGGGGTCAAGGCTATCGCCGAGCTTCATGTAGCCAATAACCTTACAGCACCCGGCGGCGAGCAGTATGTCGCTGCTCGTACTTATCAGCAGCTGTTCAATGATAACGGAACCCCACTCATTGATAAGGACGGAAACTATATTTATCAGGATAGCAAGGCTACGGGAAAGATATTGGGTAAGGACTGCAGCATTACAATAGACGGCACCACCTATAAAGAGGGTGACCCATTGCCGACAATGAAACCTGACCTCAACGGTACCGGTGACGGCTCCAATGCTACCCTTATCTCCACCCTCTTCAATCTGAAGAAGGACGAGACCGGCCGGCCGGTAGGGGAACGCTCCATCGGGGATGTTTCCGTCAATACCTACTACAACGCCATCATGACCGGGCTGGGCATCAAGACTCAGACCACCGATTCCAATCTTGACTACGAGGAGAGCATGCTGGAGCAGATAAATACCTGGCGTGAATCTACCTCCGGTGTCAACTGGAACGAAGAGCTTACCTATATGATTACCTTCCAGACGGGCTACAGTGCCTGCAGCCGCTGTCTCACCACTATGGATGAAATGCTCGACCGCCTCATCAACAGCACCGGCGTCGTCGGCAGATAATAGGAGGACATCATGCGCGTATCCAGCACAATGATGGTTGATAACTATCTCACTCAGACAAATAATGTCTACGAGCAGCAGACGAAGCTCATGGAGCAGTCCGACGGCTCCAAGCTCCATCGTCCCAGTGATGATGCCATCGGCTACTCCAAGTACCTCCGCTACTCCGACAGCAAGGCGGAGAATACCCAGTATCAGGAAAATGTAAAGACCGGCTCCAGCTGGATGAAGAATACCGACTCGGCCATGGTAGATATGACCGAACGCCTGAAGACTATAGTCGACAAGACCATGCAGGCAGCCAACGATACCAATACAGAAGATGATATGCGGGCGTTGTCCAAGGAAATCCTCGGTGCAGTCCAGCAGGTCGTATCTGATGGAAATACTCAGGTAAATGGCCGCTACCTTTTCTCCGGCCAGGCTGACCTGACCCAGCCCTTTGTTACCTCGGTAGAGGAAATGGACAGAGGTACGATTAAATTTTTGGACGAGAAGCAGGCTGAATTCTTCAACGATGAAGATACGAAGAAAGCCAATGGGGATATTACCGTCACTCAGTTCCTGACACTGAAGGGCGATGACGGTAATGAATACTACCTCAATACCCGTACCGGCTATTTCTATACGGAAGATTTTATGCAGGAGGGCTACAAGAATGTAATCTCGCTCGGCAGCTCTACGGTACGGACTTCGGATGCCGCCGGACAACTTGGTACGCCTGCTGTTCCGGGCCCCCCGTATACTCCACCTGTCTGCGATATCAAGGTTAGTGACCATTTTGACAATAGAGGCGTCATAATCAATGACAAAACTGCACATTCTGGCAAGGGTGCAGACTGGTCAACGACTGTTACCATTGATGGTAAAGCCGTAAACCTGACATTTGCCACCATCACCCAGACTGTAGTTACATATCAGGGTGACACGAAGCACATCTCCATGACCAAGGAAAACGGCCAGCAGGACCAGACCAGTGACACAGTAAATGTCAACGGCCTCGACCTCTGCGGTACAGACCTCTTCGATGACAAGTTCTCCGGCAACGAGCAGAGCGGCTCTGCCATGATGAATAATCTCTACAGCCTTGTAAAGAGAGTAGAGAGCGGAGACAGCCGCTGGCTCCAGACCGATGGTGTCACCGTCTCCAACAATGCCCACGATGATGTGGTTATCGCCGAGACGAAGCTGGCTGCCCGTGCCCAGGTATATACCGATGTAAAATCCATGCTTGAGGACAGAGCCCTGACCATCACCGGTGATATTTCCGAGATTGCCGATACGGATGTGGCTCAGCTCAGCGTACTGCTGAATACCATCACCACCATCTACAGTATGTCCCTGGCCGTCGGCAGCCGTGTACTGCCCATGTCGCTGGCTGATTATTTGTAACCCTTAATGTAAATCCTTGTGAATATGGTCTGTAAGAAAACCGCTAATCAACACCGGTACTTGGCGATTGACAAGCAAAGCATTCGCAGTCAGAGCCTAGTACCGCTATGTTGATTATCGTGCGAGAGCTTGCTTTCGTCAGACCATATTCATGAGGTAGATTAAATAAATTGTCGAAAGGAGGCCCACCATGCTTGCTGAAATGAAATACATCAACACAACTCATTCCTTCCCGGTGGTCGCCTCCCGTTCAAAGCTGTCCACCCTCTCAACTCCCATCGATCAGGCTACCGGCAGCAGCGATATAGAGATGGCCAGGTCAAACCAGCATGCCACGCTGGTGACAATCGACATAGACACCTACCCCAGCCGTCATGCCTACGGCTTCAGCACCATGGATGATGTCTGCAAGGAGGCCGCCCAAAAGGGACAGAGCGATATAGCACAGGCTACCAGCCGTCATACGCAGGAGGCTATGGCAAATATCGAGAGCGTAGGGAAGAAGGGAGCTGCGGCGCGAGCCGTTGCCGCCTATACGAACCAGTTCTGGTCATCGGTCAGCAGGTCACGCCGGATAGAGGCGCAGGCCATACCTGACCCGATAATCACCGTGAACCCCAGTCGGGTGGAGGGAGAGCCTGATACCGGCAAGTACGAGTACAGCATCGATACCCATGCCGGAGTCCCCAGCAGCACAGAGTTCAATAAAGGCAGCTTTGAGCTGTATACCAAGGATAAGGGCTATATCCGCAGATGGATTTCCATCGGAGGATATGATACTAATGCGTGACAAATAAGACTTCACCCCTCCGCCCTTCGGGCACCTCCACTATATGGGAGGCTGTTTGGTGGGCTATCAATAAATAAAGGCTCCCATTGAGGGGAGCTGTCAGCGCAGCTGACTGAGGGGTGTCAGAGAACGAAGGACGAGAAATATGAAGAAAATAAACACAACTCGCTTCGGTGAGATAGATACCGACACACTGACATGCGTACACTTTGCTGACGGCATACCTGCCTTTGAGACAGAGCAGGACTTTGCCCTCATCCCTGTGGCAGAGGACAGCCCCTATATTTTCATGCAGTCCTTCGTCACCCCGGAGCTGGCCTTTCTCCTGACCCGTCCCTTCCTCTTTTTCCCCGACTACCAGTGTGAGCTGGGCGACGATGTGGTAGAGGCACTGTCTCTCGACAGCGATGAGGACGCCGTCATCTATACTCTTGTCACCATCCCGGACGGAGATGTGAGCCGCCTGTCGGCAAACCTTCTGGCGCCGGTGGTAGTAAACAAGAAAAACGGCAAGGCCCGTCAGGTAATCCTGGAGAAATCCAACTATACAACGAGACACCTCCTTTTCCCGGAGAATAAAGGAGGCGGAAAATAATGCTCGTACTCACTAGAAAGCCGAAGCAGCAGATTTTTATCGGTGACAATATCGTCATCAATATCGCCGAGGTACAGGGCGACAATGTCCGCATCGCCATCGAGGCACCAAAGGACATGAAGATATACCGCGGCGAGATATACACCGCCATCCGTCAGGAAAATACGGCGGCGGCAGCACCGGCAGCCTTCGACATCAGCGCATTGCCGACCTTGCCGAAGTAACCATTGCGCCTCCCATTCAGGGGAGGTAGCCGAGCAAAGCGAGGCCGGAGGTAACATCAAATCGGTCTCAAAGCCTCCCCTGAAAGGGGAGGTGGCTGAGCAAAGGAAGGCCGGAGGTAACATCTAATCGGTCTCAAAGCCTCCCCTGAAAGGGGAGGTGGCTGAGCAAAGCGAGGCCGGAGGTAACAACTAATCGGTCTCAAAGCCTCCCCCGAAAGGGGAGGTGGCTGAGCAAAGCGAGGCCGGAGGTAAC
>JAFNYY010000060.1 GCA_017383125.1 Schwartzia sp. (in: firmicutes) | reverse complement strand
GTCGGCGTGGCTACTCTTTGTGGCGGAGGCGTCGCTGGTGGGCGGTATTGCCGACTGGTTTGCGGTGACGGCACTTTTCTCGAAGCCTTTGGGCTTCCCCTGGCATACTGCCATCCTGCCCTCCCATCGGCAGGAGTTTACCGAGGCTACCGTCAAGATGATAAAGCGGGAATTTCTTTCCCGACGGAAGCTTTTTGCCATCATCCGACAGGAGAGCTGGCAGGGGGCACTGGTTGAACGTCTGTTTAATAAGGAAATGCGGGAGGAGCTGACGGCCACGCTGGTAAAGCTCCTGGGCGGATTCCTCAAATCTGTGGATATGGAGGTGGCGGAGAGTGCCGTAGCGCAGTCTGTCCGCCGTCAGCTGTGGCAGCTTACGCCCCGTCAGGCGGTAGAGCATATAAAGGATTCTTTGAATAATGGCGGCAACAGGATGCTTTTTGCCGCTCTGGGAAGATACACCGAGGCGGTGATTGATGACCCGGGCTTCGAGGCGCGGGTGTCCGACCAGCTGTGCAAGATGGTGGAGAAGGGGGAAACGAATCCCCTGATGGCAATGATGAAGGGCTTTGCCAATATGATGGGTATTGCCAATTACGATGAGGCTGCACATCTCATCAGAGTGCGGCTGGGAAATATTGCTGCCGTCCTTCAGGACGAGGATTCCCGTCTGCAAAATGATTTGTCGGTTATTTTGTCCGATTCTTTGGAGAAGCTGTCCTTTGATGAAAATTTCTGCCGCGATTTCCGCTCCGTCAGCGATGAGGTCATTGCCCGGCTGCCGGTGGAAAAGGCGGTGGAGCAGGTATTCAGAGGCTTCCGGGATGATGTGTCTTCGGTAGAATCCCTGGAGCGGGGAGAGCTGATAAAGCTGTTTCCGGGCGGTGAGAATGCGGAGAGAACAGATGCAGCCGGCGAGAATCTGCCTGCGACTGCACCGGATATTGCTTCTGTGCTGGCCAGGCTCGCTCCGCAGCTGGTGGAGAGCTTCCTTTCAGCTCTGCGCAATGAGCCGGCTACTGCCGCGCTGCTCTTTGATATGGGGGGCAGGACCGCCCTGAAGGCAAGGGAGCTGGCAGGCACGATTGCCCGTGAGGTCATGGGACGGCTCAGCGATGACGACCTGAATGCTCTTGTGTATGATAAGATTGAGCCGGATCTTCTTTGGATAAGGATGAATGGTTCTATTGTCGGTGCTGTAATCGGCTTCTTTATGTTCATATTATTAGAAGTTATTCCGATGGCGCTGAAATGATAAATATTTAAAAAAATACAGCTTTTTTTCCAGGCATAATCTTTTGAAAGAAGTTCCTATATGGTATACTTTTACCCGGAAAAAGTGAAATGCTGTGAGAAATAAACGGGAGGTCCATATGTTCAGTTTTAAGAAAAAGGACACGGAGTTTTATGAGCTCTTCGTTGAGAGTGCCAACCTCTTTTACAAGGGTGCCCTCATAATGGATGAGGTTATGCTTGATTATCTGAAGGGCGAGGAGAAGATGCAGGAAATTATCAGCCTGGAACACCATGCCGATGATGTAAACGACAGAATTATCGACAAGCTGAATCAGACCTTTATCACCCCTATCGACCGTGAGGATATATATTCTCTGGCCAACGGACTCGATGACGGCGTTGATATCCTGCAGGATACTCTGCAGCAGATAGTCATATACAAGGCCGGTGCTGCCGGGGAGGGTGCTATCATGCTGACAAAGCTGATAATCGAATCAACAGAGGAGATTATCAAGGCGCTGAGTATGCTGTCCAATATTAAGAAGAATCAGCTTGCCATACTTGATGCTACTCACAAAATCGGCCGGCTGGAGAGCGAGGGAGACCGTATTTACCGTCAGGAGCTGGCAATGCTCTTTGACCGGGAGAAGGATCCGATAAATCTCATCAAGTGGAAGGATATCCTTGAGAATCTGGAGGAATCCCTTGATCATTGCGAAAGAATCTCGGATATGGTTCGCGGCGTGGTGATGAAGTATGCCTGAGCTGAAATACCTGATACTGACGGTAGTGGTTCTGGCGCTTGTATTCGACTATATCAACGGCTTTCACGATACAGCCAACGCCATAGCTACCTCGGTATCCACACGAGCGATGCAACCAAATCACGCTATCATGATGGCGGCGGTACTGAACTTCCTGGGTGCTATGTACAGTACTGGTGTCGCTAAGACAATCGGTGCTGATATAGTCGTCTCGGCCAATCATATCGATGAGAAGATAATCATCGCGGCTATCAGCGGTGCGATAATCTGGAACATACTGACCTGGTATGTGGCGCTGCCCTCCAGCTCGTCTCATGCACTGGTAGGCGGTATCATCGGTGCTATGCTGGTTTCCACCGGCGCCGGCGGTCTGAATTTCATCGGCATCGGGAAGATTATTCTTTCACTTATCGTCTCTCCAATAGTGGCTATCGCCAGCGGCTGCATCGTAATGAATGTCATGTTTATGATATTCGGCAATTCCAGTCCTTCTATCATCAATGGCCGCTTTAAGAAGATGCAGATAGTATCCGCAGCAATGATGGCATTTTCTCACGGCTCCAACGATGCTCAGAAGTCAATGGGTATCATCACGCTGGCATTGCTGTCCGGCGGCTTTATCAGTGAGTTTGAGGTTCCGTTTATAGTAAAGATTATGGCAGCTGCCGCTATGGCCATAGGTACGGCGATGGGCGGTTGGCGAATAATCAAGACAATCGGCGGTAAAATTTTCAAGCTTGAGCCGATATCCGGCTTTGCGGCTGACCTTAATTCTTCTATCGTTATTTTTTCTGCTACGCTGCTGCACCTGCCGGTATCCACTACTCATGTAGTATCCGGCTCTATCATGGGTGTCGGTACGGCGAAGCGCTTCAAGGCTGTCCGCTGGGGCGTAGCTCAGCAGATGCTCATGGCGTGGGTGCTGACGATTCCCTGCACGGCTGTGATGGGCGCAATTGCATATTGGTTCGTTCAGCGGATTTTCTGAGCAGGAGAAATTTTTCTTGACAAGATATCCCTGTTTCCGTATAATACTGCATTGCAGGCGTTAGCCGGCATATATATGATTCACTAGCTCAGCTGGTAGAGCATCTGACTTTTAATCAGGGGGTCCCGGGTTCGAGTCCCGGGTGGATCACCATCTATGGCGCGTTCGTCAAGTGGTTAAGACACCGCCCTTTCACGGCGGTAACACGAGTTCGAGTCTCGTACGGGTCACCAAAATCTGGAGGCTTAGCTCAGCTGGTTAGAGCGCCTGCTTCACACGCAGGAGGTCACTGGTTCGAGTCCAGTAGTCTCCACCAATC
>JAFNYY010000059.1 GCA_017383125.1 Schwartzia sp. (in: firmicutes) | reverse complement strand
CTCGGCCACCTTCCCCAGGGGGGAAGGTCATTAGAAGGGATATATGAAACCTCATCCGTCCTCGCTGCGCTCGGCCACCTTCCCCAGGGGGGAAGGTCATTAGAAGGGATATATGAAACCTCATCCGTCCTCGCTGTGGTGGTCAGAAATAAGGAAATATATAAAGGGGCTGTGAAAAAATGATTGCTCATTCTTCCACAGCCTCTTTTTATGCCCTTTGCGGAGGGCGGTTCATGATGGTGATTCGCCCTTCCACCCGAGCTGTCAGGTTATGGTGGTTGGAGAAGTATTCCTGTATCAAATCGTTGTCACTGGTGGCGTATACTTCATTGGCGTTATAGTTGGGGATTTTTTCCGGGTCGATGTTCAGGCACATTTTGATATTGTCGAAGTGGAATCCCTGCAGGGCTACGTGATAGAGTCTGTTTGCCTCCACCGGTTTTCCCTTGATGGTGAAGGTCCGCAGCTCCTTCGTTTTGAAGTCGTAGACAATGTGAACATAGTGTGGCACCTGATAGAATTCCGTATGTCCCAGCAGAATTTCATCTCTGCACATATACTTTATACCTTCAATGAGGTCCCGTCCGTATATTTGAGCTACGACAATCCTGTCGGAGAAAGGGAAGGTCTCGGTAAGTGTCCGAAGGGAGAGGATGGGGCCGACCTTGTTCTTGCGGATGCTGCCGGAGCCGATGAGGGTCAGGTCGCAGCCGCCTTTGGTATCGATCATCGCACTGAGAGCATCGGCAAAGAGGTTGCCAAGCTCTGTCTCCATCTGCCGCAGGGGATGGGTGAGGGGGCGGTCAAGATTGGTTATTATCCGGTCGTATTTTGCGCTTACCTGCTCCTGATAGTGCTTAAGAAGCTGGTCTATTACCGGATCCTTATCACAGAGCTGCTCGTTTACCTCCAGCAGCTGCCATTTGTAATCCAGTATACTGTTCCGGTCAAGGTTGATCGTGAGGTCCAGCCTGCCGATAGCCTGACATTCACAGCCGGCTTGAACGATGAGGACACCGTTTACGAAGGCGGGAGCCTGGGGGAAGGTATGGGAATGACCGCCGATGATGAGATCAATGCCCCAGGTGGGGTCAAGCTGGGAGGCCAGCTCCTGATCCTCAAGGAAGCCGATGTGGGTCATGAGGACTGTGCAGTCAATATCGTAGCCGCGATAGCTGTTGATGATGCGGCCGATTTCCGTGACGGCATCTTCAACATAGATGAACTTTGCCAGCAGCGGGTCTTTCTTGGCATTGGCCATTATTTCGTCGGTGATGATGCCGATGAACAATACCTTGATGCCGTTGACATTGATGATTTTGTGAGAGTGAAATAGTCGAAGCCCGTTTACTGTGATGTAAAGATTGGCTGTGATGATAGGAAAGGTAGCACACTTTTCAAGGAAGAGAAGGTGGGCGAGGCCGTAGTCCATCTCATGATTGCCCAGTGAAGCAATGTCAGGGTCGAGGTGATTGATGATTTCCATGGTGGATATGCCCTGATACTCTTCGTCAATGATGGAGCCTCGCAGCATATCACCAGCAATCACATACAGTACATTGCTGCTGTCCTCGCGCAGAGCCTTCACATAGCCGGCCATTCTGGCTATACCGCCGACAGAGAGACCGTCCTTCATTTCGGCGAGGAAGTCGCCGTGTATGTCATTTGTGTGCAGTATCGTAAGCTTTTTTAGTTTCTTCATGAGAGCCCTCCGCTGTATACTATTGCGGTAAATCTCGTATGAGGTTAGTTTATTCTATTATAATGCCTTGGCTTGAGAAATTGCAAGGTGATATATTTGACAGAATAGCAGCAAGGTCGGATGAGGTCAAGTCCGCCCTTTTCAAGGGCGGGGAACCGCCGAACGGCGGTGGTTGGTTAGTCCTATGGCAGGCTGGCTTACCGGAAACTGGCGGATCCTCCACCATGGTACGCATGGTCTCCCTCCCTGGGCATCAGGGAGGACACACGCCATATTGACATCTGTAGGGGTCACCTGCAGGGGACCCTAAAAAAGAGTGAGCTGGTATGCTGTCACCCCTCAGTCAGCTTCGCTGACAGCTCCCCTGGAGGGGAGCCATTAGGCGTTACCAACGCCTGAGACCTTCCCTTTTGGGGGAGGACACAGAGGTAATAAGAATGCTGGACAAATAACAATGCAAAGGGTAAAATTCACTTATAAATCCCGGCATCAATCGGGATATTGTCGGAATAAAGATGATACATATACAAAGAGAAAAGAGGAGCGTTATGAGCAATGCAGGCACTACACCGCGGATGTATACTCCGGCACAAATAGCAGAAAACTACCTTAATATCGGCGTGAACAAGGTTCGTCAAAATCCGCTGTCTGCCTTTCTGCTGGCCGTTATGGCCGGTATGATGATTGCTTTAGCCGGGGCGGCCGCTACTGTCGGCTCGGCGGTCATCGAGAATCCATCGGCGGCGAAGCTGGTAAGTGCGGCGATTTTCCCGGCAGGGCTGGTGATGGTGCTTATCGGGGGCAGTGAGCTGTTCACCGGCAACTGTATGCTGGTAATCCCTCTTGGCAAAAACAGGATAACCTTCGGCGAAATGATGAAGAGCTGGGTCATTGTGTATGCCGGCAATCTGGTGGGAGGTCTGCTGGTATCGGCGCTCTTTGTCTACAGCCACACACCGTCTCTTTTCGGCGGTAAGCTGGCGGCAGTAATTACGGCTGTGGCGGCGGCGAAATGCACTCTGTCCTTCGGCGATGCCCTGATGCGCGGTATACTCTGCAATCTGCTGGTCTGTCTCGGTGTATGGCTGAGCTTTGCGGCCACGGATATCGCCGGGAAGATCATCGGCTGCTATCTGCCGGTGTTCGCCTTTGTGGTTGCCGGATATGAGCATTGCATTGCAAATATGTACTATATACCGACCGGTATATTTACCGCAGGAGAATACGGAATAGCAGCGCCCGGTTTAAGCTTCGCGGCTATGGCAGTAAAGAACCTCATCCCCGTAACTATCGGCAATATTATCGGCGGTTCTCTGCTGGTCGGAGGTATCTATGGTATGGCATATTTGCGCAAATGATTCTGTCGCCGGAGCTTAGATGGGTATAATGTCCTAATTTTATATTACAATTGATTTACAATTATAATTAGTAGTATAATCGAAAAGTAATAGGGATATAAATATATCCTAAATGGGAAAATGGGTGTGAACTGGGGGAGAAAGCTGATGAAAAAGAAAGAACAGAAATCTCCGGAGACGGTAGATGCAATCGTTGGCATTATTGAGCGTGTTGCGGAAGAACTGAGGCAGAGCCTGCGGCAGTATAAAGCAGAGCAGGCATCTGGTGAGGCGAAGGCGCTTTTGCATCTTACCCTTACGCAGCTTCACTATATACACGCGATTTACGCCAGAAATGGAGTTACGGCCAGCGAACTGTCCAATATATTCCACGTGCAGAAGCCTACCGTCACTAATATAATCAATCGCCTGCAGAATCAGGGCCTGGTGGAGAAGGAGCAGTCCTCAAGGGATCGTCGTATTTTCCATTTGACGCTTACCGAAGCAGGAAAGAATCTTGTTTATGTTGAGCGCCGCGGCTATAGAGCTTTTGCCGAGCGGGCTGAGAAGCTTCTTACCGCAGAAGAGTATAATCAGCTGTACAAGCTGCTGGAGAAGCTTCTGCAGTGATAATGATTTATTTTGGGATTTACGAGGACTGCCGCTGTGCGGCAGTTTTTTTTTTTGACTAGACCTAAATAATGGAATAAAAATGAGGATAAAGGAAAAATCCTTGCAATTTCATAAATGAAGGTTTTATAATAATGATACTATAAATTCAGCGTGCAGTATTTTAGTCTGCAGTTTTGAGGTAAAGGTATGCTTTGGATGAGGAAAAGGTCTGATATGGCAAAATCAGCCCGTCGCAGAAAAGGTGTGATGGGTGGGATTGATGTTGCCATTATCATTATGCTTACAATCCTCTGTACAGGCATAGCCGGTATGTGGATGCTGGATCAGGCGGAGAAAAACCTCTACAGCCAGTCCGCAGCCAATGCAGAGAAATTTAATACCTGGTATCGTCAGATTATCGGCGAGCTGCGCATTTACAAGAACTATATCGAGAAATCATCCCATGACGGCACGCCGATGGAAAATCATATTCGCCAGTCTGCCTATGAAAATTTTGTTTATCCCAACGGAGTTTATCTGGGAACGATTTCCGGTCGATATGTGGATGCTATGGGCAGGAGACCGCCGCAGGGATATCAGGTGAAGGAGCGCCCCTGGTTTACAGAGGCGCTGAAGACCGTTGACTTCGCTATTACAGAGCCGTATATTGACGCCTTTGCCGGTGTTCCCTGTGTTACCATATCTACCCGTCTCAGCGATATGTCGGAGACCACAGTCATGGCGGTGGATGTGTCCCTTGATTATGCCCGTGAACTGGTCAATCACATTGCCGGAAGAAACCTTGTGGACGGTGCGTTATTTATCACCGGGGCAAACAAGCTGATCGTGGCTGACTCTGAACGGAAGGGGGAGCGGAAGGACTTCACTCCTCAGACGGAGCTTCACAGGAAGCTGGCTGCGCTGATAGCGGAACAGGACATCGAGCAGACGACCCTGTATGCCGACGGAACAACCTACTATATCAATCTCCACCACATCAGAGGCGTCAACTGGTATCTCGTTTCCTATGTGAAGGCCGGTACTATCTGGCTGGAGGTGGGCAAGAGCTTTGCTGTAATTTTCGGCCTGCAGCTTCTGATTCTTCTGCTTATTTGCGTTGTTTTCCGGCAGAAGGAAGAGGAGCTGGACGAGTACAAGGAAGAGGCGGAGCTTCGTGCCAAGGTTAACGATGCTCTGACGAAGGACTTTTTCATTCATGCGATTGTTGACCTGAATAAGGACAGCTATCGGGTTTTCTATCAGGCTGACTTTGCTCGTGATCTGGTTGCTTCCGTGTCGGATAAAGCCGGAGAGACATTGGTAAGGTCCGTGGAGGCCTTTTCCGATGAAACCTTTAAGCCCATGATGCGGAAATTCGTAGACCTCAGCACCCTGCAGGAGAGGCTGGATGGGAAGCCCCGTCTCACGGCGGAATATTACAGCCGTGCTTCCCGCTGGTGCCGCTGTAGCTTCCTGCCTATATTCTATGACGAGGAGGGCAATGTCACTCATGTGCTGTACTCCGTTCGGTCCACCGAAGGCGAAATCCTCTATCTCCGTGACAAGCTGCGGATAGAGGAAACCCTGGTAGCCTGCATTCGTACCCTCACGGCAAATACCGGCTTTGAGGAGTCTATTCAGCGGATGCTGAAAATATTGGGCGAATACTACAGGGCCGACCGGGTTTATATGTACTCCATGGACAGGGAAGAGAATGTAGCCATCATGGAGCAGGAATGGTGCGCCGATGGCGTGACCTCTACCTTCGCCGACCGAAGCCGGGTGCCGCTCAGCATAGCGGATACCTGGGTCAGCGAGATGGACGATGAAGGCAAGCTGGTCATTGACAGCCTTGCTGAAATCGCGGAGGATGACAGCTCACCTCTGTCAAATTATGTCAGGAAGCTTATGGAGAGCGATGTGCAGAACCTCTGCCATGTCCGGATCGGTGTCAACCGTGAAAAGTATCAGGGGATCCTGGGTATAGAAAACCGCAGGGATAATCTGGCGACGGAAGTCCTGCTGACCTCTGTAGCCTCCTTCATGTCCGAAGAGCTGATAAAGAAGGAATACACCGAGACACTTTACGAGTTGAGCTACAAGGATATGCTGACGGATGTAATGAACCGCCACGCCTTCATTCGAGATGTGAAGGCAATGGAGGAAAATCAAAGCAAAAATGTCGGTATTATCTTCGTAGATGTCAATGGACTGAAGCAGACAAATGACCAGTTCGGCCACGAGAAGGGCGATGAAATCATCAAGCGGGCAGCCGGGCTGCTGACAGACCGCTTCGGTAAGCGCTCTGTCTACCGTCTGGGCGGTGACGAATTTGTGGCTATCTGTCAGACGGTAAATGAGGAAGCCTTCGACCGGATTGTTAATGATTTATCTGACGATGGTTACGGCTTATTCTCCGTCGGTGAAGCCTGGATCGATGTCTGCACCGACATCGAGAATCAGGTGAAGATTGCCGACAAGCGAATGTATCAGCGGAAGCGTGAATATTACAAGAGTCAGGGTATTGAAAGACGGCGCACGACTTGACAATACGGCGAAAACGCAATAAAATGGCGAGTGTCAATTCCTACTGTTTTACTAGGAATTAACACTCGCTTTGATTTTTATGAATGAGAATAGATTTGTGCAGTAACAGGGAGAGAATAAAATGGCAGAAATGTTGACAGTGAAAGACCTCCACGCAGCAGTGGACGGCAAGGAAATATTGAAGGGATTGAACCTGACCGTAGGCAAGGGCGAGGTTCATGTGCTGCTGGGACCCAACGGCTCCGGCAAGTCTACCCTCATGAATGTCCTCATGGGACATCCCAGCTATCAGGTCACTGAGGGCGAGATTTCCTTTGACGGCAGCGACCTTTTGGCCATGAAGACCTTCGAGCGGGCAAGGAAGGGTCTTTTCCTGTCTTTCCAGACTCCGGAGGAAATTCCCGGCATTACTGTGGAAAATATGATTCGTACAGCAAAACAGGCCGTAACCGGTGAAAAAATAAAGATTCTCGCCTTTAAGAAGGAGCTGAAGGCTGCCATGACGAAGCTGGAAATCAACGAAAGCTACGCCGGCCGATATATGAATGTGGGCTTTTCCGGCGGTGAGAAGAAGCGCAACGAAATCCTCCAGCTGATGATGCTTCAGCCGAAGCTGGCGCTCCTCGACGAGACCGATTCCGGCCTTGATGTTGACGCTGTACAGATTGTTTCCAAGGGCGTAGCAGCCTTCCACAATGAGGAAAATTCCTGCCTCATCATCACTCACAACGCCCGCATACTCGACCGCCTGACCATTGACAGAGTCCATGTCATGAAGGAAGGCCGCATTATTCAGGAGGGCGGCGCCGAGCTTATCGACGAAATCAACCGCTCCGGTTTTGCTCATCTGCTGGAAGAAAAGTGAGGCAGACCATGGCAAAGCAGAAAACCTTTATCGACGACATTGAGCGCACGCTCTATGACATAAAGAATGAGGACAAGGCCCTCTACAAGAGTCACGCCGGTCTCACCGAAGAAATTGTCCGGGACATCTCTGCCAAGAAGCACGACCCGGAGTGGATGCTTGAATTCCGACTGAAATCTCTGGAGGTCTACAATCAGCTATCTCTGCCCACCTGGGGCCCAGACCTCTCCGAACTGGACATGGACAACATCGTTACCTATGTCAAGCCGGACGCCAAGCTGGTAGGCAGCTGGGAGGAAGTGCCGGAGGACATCAAGGATACCTTCGACCGACTGGGCATCCCCGACGCGGAGAAAACCTCTCTGGCCGGTGTCGGCGCTCAGTACGACTCCGAGGTGGTCTATCACAGCGTACAGGAAAGCCTTACGAAGCAGGGCGTAGTCTACACTGACATGGAGACGGCCCTCCAGGAGTATGAGGACATCGTGAAGGAATACTTCATGAAGCTGGTGCCTCCCAAGGATCACAAATTCGCTGCTCTCCACGGTGCCGTCTGGTCCGGCGGCTCCTTCGTCTATGTACCCGCCGGAGTAGATGTGAAGATACCGCTCCAGTCCTACTTCCGCCTCAATGCGCCGGGAGCAGGCCAGTTTGAGCATACTCTGATTATTCTTGAAAAAGGAGCAAAGCTTCACTTCATTGAGGGCTGTTCCGCGCCGAAATACAATGTGACAAACCTTCACGCCGGCTGTGTCGAGCTGTTTGTGAAGGAGGGGGCCCGCCTCCGGTATTCTACCATTGAGAACTGGTCCCGCAATATGATGAACCTGAATACAAAGCGTGCCTATGTGGAGAAGGACGGCATTATCGAGTGGGTTTCCGGTTCCTTCGGCTCCCACATTTCCATGCTTTATCCCACCAGCGTTTTGGCCGGTGACAGCGCCCGCTGTGAGTTTACCGGCGTTACCTTCGCTGCCAAGGGTCAGAACCTGGATACCGGCTGCAGCGTGATCTGCACCGCTCCCAATACCTCAGCCACCGTCAATACCCGCACCATATCCAAGGCCGGCGGTCAGGCTACTTACCGCAGTGCGGTGAAGGTCACGAAAAAGGCAGACAATGTAAAATGCTCCGTGAACTGTGAATCCCTCATGCTGGATAACATTTCCCGTTCTGATACATTGCCCACGATGGATATAGAGAACGCCACCGCCGATATCGGTCACGAGGCAAAAATCGGTCGCATTAGCGATGACGCCGTATTTTACCTCATGAGCCGCGGTATCGGAGAGGAGGAGGCTCGGGCCATGATCGTCCGTGGCTTCGTAGAGCCGATAGCCAAGGAGCTGCCGCTGGAATACGCCGTAGAGATGAACAACCTTGTTACGATTGAACTGGAAGGGACGATGGGCTGATGGAAGAAAAGAATAACAGCATCGTCTATACTGAAATACCGATGCGTACCTGGCGCTGGCTGGGTGTCAACGAAGGAAGAATAAACGCAGACCTTCTGGCGCGTCTCCCCATGAGAGGCAGAATTTATGTAAAGCCGGGAATGACCGATTCTCAGCTTCATGTCTGCCGCAAGAGCGGCAGAGAAATCTGTCAGGTGGCGGTAGGGGCAAATGCCAACTGCACCGTTACCACTGTGGTGCTGGCTCCCGACGATGCCGATTGGGCCGGTGCTATGAAGATAAGGGTAGATGCCGGCGGTCATGTTCAGGTCAATATCATTCACCTTGGAGGCAAGAATACTCTCGGCTCCGTGGAGATAGAGCTTGTTGGCGACGACAGCTCCGCTGAGCTGAACGCCCTATACTTCGCCGCTGATGATGAAAAGTATGACATGAATTTCATTATCCGTCAGATGGGCAAGCGCACCGATGCCAAAATGAATGTGTACGGTGCTCTCGGCGGCAATGCGGACAAGATTTTCCGCGGCACCCTTGATTTCGTCAAGGGCTGTGCCGGATCCGTTGGCAACGAAAAGGAAGAAATCATCCTCCTGTCTGACGGTGTACGCAATCGTACCGTACCCCTCATGCTTTCCGGCGAGGACGATGTAGACGGTCATCACGCCGCCAGTATCGGCCGCATGGACGAGGACAAGCTGTTCTATCTCATGAGCCGTGGCCTTGATGAGGAGGAAGCAAAGCGCCTCGTGCTGGAGGCGACCTTCGCTCCGGTAGTGAGCCTCATTGAGAATGAAGCCCTGAGAGGGGAAATAGAGGAGGCCATCAATCGCAAGGTGGTCAAGTGCCTGGGGTAACATATAAAAGGCTCACCTACAGGGGAGCCTTCAGGTGTTAGTGATACAACAATACTTCTCCATAGGGGAGACTGTATAACATACAAGTGAAGTGATAATATGTCAGACAAATACCGTGCCGAATTTCCTCTCCTTGCAGAGAAAATGAACGGTCTTCCAATTGCATACCTTGACAACGGCGCCACCACTCAAAAGCCGGAAACCGTCATCGAAGCAATCACCGAATACTATCGCCGACAGAACGCCAATCCCCACCGGGGAGCCTACGCTCTGTCTGTCACCGCCACCGATGTTTACGAAAACTGTCGTGAACGGGTAGCGAAATTCCTCAACGCCAAGCGCTCAAGGGAAATAATCTTCACTAAGAACGCTACAGAGGCGCTGAACCTCGTAGCCTACAGCTACGGCCTCTCCGTGCTGAAGCCGGGAGACGAAATCCTTATTTCCGTAGCCGAGCATCATTCCAATCTGGTACCATGGCAGATGGTGGCAGCCCGTACCGGAGCGAAGCTGAACTATATCTATCTGGAAGATGACGGAAATCTCAGTGAAAAAGACATGCAGGAAAAGATTACCGAAAAGACGAAAATCGTCGCCGTCACCCAGGTTTCCAATGTCCTTGGCCTCATCAATGATGTGAAGGCCATCGGCGAAAAGGCTCATGCTGTCGGCGCTGTCATTCTTGTTGACGGCTCCCAGAGTGTACCGCATATTGCTGTGGATGTTCAGGCGCTCGAATGCGACTTTTTGGTTTTCTCCGGCCATAAGCTCCTGTCCCCTATGGGCATCGGCGTCCTCTACGGCAAGGAAAAGCTGCTGAACGAAATGCCCCCCTTCCTCATGGGCGGCGATATGATAGAGTATGTCACCGAGCAGCACACAGATTACGCAGAGCTGCCGGCGAAGTTTGAAGCCGGTACGCAGAATGTGGGCGGAGCCGCCGGACTTACCGCTGCCATTGATTATCTGGAAAAAGTAGGTTTTGAATACATCACCGCCAAGGAAAAAGAGCTGATTGATTATGCTCTGCCGAAGCTGAAGGAGCTTGATTTCATCGAGCTGTACGGCTGTGACTCTCAGCGGGACAACAAGACCGGACTCATCACCTTCAATGTGAAGGATGTTCACCCCCACGATGTATCTACCATCCTCGATGCCGAGGGTGTAGCAATCCGGGCCGGTCATCACTGCGCCCAGCCCCTGATGATTTATCTGGGACAGAACGCCACCTGCCGGGCCAGCTTCTACTTCTACAACACAAAGGAAGATGTTGACCGCTTCGTCGCCGGTCTAAAAAAAGTAAGGGAGGTAATGCACCTTGGGTCTTGATGACATCTACACAGAGCTGATAGCCGAAGAAAGCCGCAACAGCGAGCACAAGCACCACCTGTCTGCTCCTACGGTCACTCTCAAGGGACGCAATCCCTCCTGCGGCGATGAGATAACTATCGAGCTGGAGATTGCCGACGGTATGGTGAAGGATGCCTCCTTCACCGGCGTGGGCTGTGCTATCTCTCAGGCTTCCGCCTCTATGATGATAGGACTGATAAAGGGCAAGTCTGTAGAGGAAGCAAAGCGGCTGGCCGGACTCTTTATGGGAATGATAAAGGGCGATGTCACCGACGAGGAACAGCTGGAGGAGCTGGGGGACGCTGCCGCACTGGAGAGTGTATCTCACCTGCCGGCCAGGGTAAAATGTGCCGTCCTCGGCTGGCATACCCTTGATGAAGCATTGGAAGAAAAATGAGCTGCTTACGCGGCTCTTTTTTTATGACCTCATCCGTCTCGCGGTGGGGGAGGTTGTCTTTCCTAAATCATATTGAAAATCTAAAATCGGTGTGATAACATAAAAATACAACCTGTTTAACAATCTAACGAACACATCAAAAGATTAAAACCAGCATAAAGAGAAGGAACGCAGTATGAACAGAAAACTTTTAACCGGCGCTGTACTCACCGGCTGGATGCTCGGTCTGACTCCGGCTATGGCAGCACCTCCTACACCGACCCCGGGCGAGCTGGCGGCTGCTCGCAGTGCCAATCCCGGCGTACAGCTCAATCAGACCCTCGACTACATGGAGCGTATGCGGGTAGAGCAGCAGATTGAGGAAGACAAAGCTCGCGGCCGCTCTGCGGTGGAAGGGACAGAAACTCAGAAGTCGGCAGAGCAGGATATAGCTGTATCCTTTAAGCTAAACAAGCTGGAGACCGACCCCTCAGAGGTGCTCACTGACCAGGAGCTTGATGCCATCACCACCGAATACATCGGCAAAGAGGTCTCTGTTTCCGACCTGTACAAAATCGTTGAAAGAATCAACGAACTCTACACCCAAAAGGGCTACCTGACTTGCCGGGCATTCCTGCAGCCTCAGACCATTAAGGAAGGCCGGGTAAAGATTACTCTCATAGAGGGCAAAACCGGCGATACCATGGTCAATGGAAATAGAACGACCAAAGAAAAATACATCACCAACCGCCTCCACCTTCGGGAGGGAGAAGTGGCAAATATCAACACACTGAACAAGGACTTGCTGATATTCAACGCCACCAACGATGTTCAGCTTCGCCTGGTCATGCAGCCGGGAAAGGCTCCCGGCACCACAGACTATGTTATCGAGGCCTATGAACCGAAAAAACAGAACTGGACGGTTTTTACTGATAATGCCGGCAGCTACTCTACCGGTGAATGGCGGGGAGGTCTGTTTTACAATGAGCGCAGCCTCACGAAAGTCCGGGACAGCCTCTCTGTCGGCTTTATCGGCAGCGAAGGCACCAAGGCCGGCAGTCTCCAGTACAGCCGCCCCGTTGGTCGCAGCGGCTCCAAGCTGAACTTCAGCTACAGCCTCAACAGCGTAAAGCAGACGAAGAACAACAGCAAGTCGGAGGTAAATGGTCACGCCAGCTCCTTCGATGTGGTCTACATTCAGCCTCTGGTGATAAACGCCAAGGCTCGTAGCGAAATGAGTCTTGAATACAACCGTCAGAAATCATCCTCGGACTTTTTGGCACACACAGCCAATGTCCGCTTCAATATCGCCGATGACACCATTGACGATGTGAGCCTTGCCTTTGCCATGACCAATTACGGCAAGTCCCATGTCTTTTATCAGAAGCATTCCGCTGTCATTGGTCACAGCAAAAGTTCTCCATCGTTATTCCCCAGCTCATCCCAGAGCTACGGCTACTACAAGCTCACCGGCCTCTATGAGAAGGCATACAAGCACGGACAGCTTATTTCCTCCCGACTTGATGCCCAGTGGAGCGGCAAGGACAATATCGTCAGCGCTCGCCAGTTCTACATCGGCGGCATGAACAGCGTCCGTGGCTACAAAGAAAACTACATGGGCGGTGACAGCGGCCTTTTCTGGAACATGGAGTATACTGTGCCGCTGACTAAAGACCGAAAGACAAACGGCTTCGTGTTCTTTGACCTTGGCAGAGTCTGTGGTGAGAGCGCCGAATCAAACGGCGATGACCGTGACCTGAGCAGCATCGGCTTCGGAGTGAAGTCCACCGCTCTGAAAGATACATATACAAACCTGCTGTTTGGCATTCCCCTCCGTCGCACCTTCAATGCGAAGGCTGAGCGGGTATCGGCAGTCCGAGTAAACTTTTTGGTTAGTTACCAGTTCTGATAAAAGTAAAGGAGATCGGCAATCATGAACGCAAAAGCAGAGAAATTTCAGGAGTACCTTCAGGAAAAGAACATAACCTGCTTTCAGGTACAGGAGCTGCCGGAGGACAGACTGAATACCGTCATTTTCCGCTCTGTCATCGCCGTAGAAGGACAGGAGCTCCCCACCCTCGTTATCCTTGATGACAGCCTCTACAGCATGATCCGCGTCCGGGTGGTAGGCAGCGCACTGAAGGAAGAAAATGAAACTGAGCTTGTCAAGTCCATCAACAAGCTGAACGCTCAGTACAAGGTCTTCAAGTATTACTTCGCCGAGGACGGCGCCCTCATCATGGACTGCTGCCTCCCCGGCAAGCCGGACGAGATTGACGGCGACCTCGTCTATACCATCTTCGATGTTATCATCAAGCACTTGCAGGCTGAGTACAGAAATATCATGAAGCTGGTCTGGGCATAAGTCATGCTCTTTGACAACGGAGCGGCCTGCCGGTACTGGCTGGACAGGCTGGCAGAGGAGGAAGGAGCAGACAGGCTGCTGGGGGAGGATGTCTCCACCGTCGTTGACATGGCCCGGATATATGAGACCGGACTCAGCCCACTTGATTTCGGTGCGGAGATACAGCTCGCCGGGAAAAGCGGTATTGACCTGTCTGTTCAGTATGCCCTGAGTGATTTTGTCTTGTGGAATCCCTTGCAGCATCCCCTTGTCGCGTCTGCCGGAGATTTTTTGCAGAGCTATACCCGGCAGCTGACGGAAAAGGGCTTTGCGCACCTGATTGCAGATAAATACGCCTATCTGGAAGCCGATACCTCCAAGGGAGAGGCCGGGGCTGTCGCTATTTTTCTAAATCTCTCCGGTGCGGCGGCGCAGGAAATGCTGCCCTTCATCCTGCAGGAGCAGCAGCAGAGTGAAAGGCTGACGGCAGTACAGGACATATTGCAGAGCGTAATTGCGGAGCTTGCCCCGTGGTATTTCGGCTTTATGCTGTCCCGTGAGGAGCTGCCCCTGCGCTTGTCCTTCTATGTCCGTGAGGAAGCAGGACTGTCGGGAATGTTGTCAGCCCTGCGACGACTCGGCATCGAGCCGGGGGCGGGAGCAGAGCAGCTGACGGCTGTTGACGAGCTGCAGCTCTTTACCTATATGCTCGATGTGGATGTCCGGCCGGACGGAAGTCTTGGTGACACCTGGGGCGTGGAGCTGGTGCCGCAGGCCGTCCTGCCTGTGCAGCAGCAGCGGATGCTGAGGGGGGAGAGCTTCGCCGGATTTACGGAGCTTCTTGTCCGGTGGGGCATGGCTGATGACCGCAGCGATGTATTGCCCCGCTGCTTTTGGAGTGGTGACTATCGGGACGCCAGCAGCGGAGCTTATGTGATGTACTCCTATCTCTCGCATATGAAACTCAGGTGGCAGGAAGGTAATCCCTATCCGGCCAAGGTGTATATCCAGCTTAGAAATATACCGAAGCAGACGACGATAAATGAATCCCTGTACAGGTGATTATTCAGAACAAAACCTCATCCGTCAGCCTTCGGCTGCCACCTTCTACAAGCATACTAAGTTCATCCTTCGCTACGCTCGGATATCACTAAGTAGTTTGCATGGCTCGCACTAAATTCGCTTTCAGCGAATAAGTGCTCATGCACACCCAGAGGGGAAGGTCATTACCCTCTCCTATGGAGAGGGTATCTGCAATAAAAAAACACCATGCTTGAAATTACATCAGCATAGTGTTGTACTTTAACCAAAGAGAGCCACCGGTAGACGGTGCTCCTACATGTTAGTCAAAAATGACCGCACGAGTTGGAGACAGGGCGGTCATTTTTGTTTTATAGATGCTATAGTGAAGTGGTAAGCTTATTTTGGACACACAAGGGGTAGAAAACATACACACTCATTGCTTATAAGGCAGGAGTTTAGACCCAACACATCCTATTAGCTTTCAGAGCTTGGGAGTATGATTTTATTCCAGTGGATTTTACAGATACATCGAGATGTCAAAAATAACCGATACTCAGTCAAAACATCAAAAGATGGGAAAATGGTCATACGGGTCTGCAACGATTGTTATTGTAAATGAATTTCTTTCGCTATATAATAAAGAAGTAAAAGTGTGTAAGTCGCTATGAGTATGAGCGTGTGATTCAAGCGAGGACGACCCTATGACTATCATGAAAAGAAGTATGCGGAAGGCAGCCCAGAAAAAGCAGTTGAAAACTGAGCGGATAAAGAATGCTATGAAGCTCGTCAGTTCCATGCTGGCGGCAGGATTCTTTATGACCGGATTCGGTCTCGGCAGCCGCATGATACGACGGGCTGAGGCAGAGGGCAGCAATATTAAGTTTGACGGAGCTGATGCGGCTCTGTCTGCCACGAACAATGTCTTTGACATTTATGCCCAGCAGGTAAACGGCACTGTTGCGACCAATCGCTTTGAGAATTTTACTCTGGCTGGCGGCCAGATTGCGAATATGTATTTCAAAACAGGTGCAGAAGCTTCTACGGAGGCTTCTGCCCTTTTTAATTTCGTAAAGAACGATATCAATATCGCGGGCACCGTCAATGCGGTCAAAAACAATAAAATAGGCGGCGAGCTGTTCTTCATAACCCCCAAGAGCATCGTTGTCAGCGGCAGCGGTGTCATCAATGCGGGGGCCATTACCCTCATGTCCGGCGGCCCGTATCCGGGCGATAATGGGGAAGCCCTTACCTTTGCCGGAAATATTCAGGACGGCACCTACGCGATGAATGCAAACGAGTACGGCTCTGTCACTGTAGCCGGCAAGCTGAATGTCACCGATTACATCAGTATTGTTTCCAGCAAAAACATCCTGCTGCAGGCTGAGAAGAATGCCGCCGGTACAGTGACCGGCACCGGTCAGCTGACAACGAACACGAGCTTTGACTTCAAGGATGTCGTAAATATCAAAAACTCTGACGGCACCCTGCTGGTGGATGCCGGACTTAATAAGGACAGCCTCGTCCTCACCCGCAGCGAGGGCAGCAATGGTAATATCAGGCTGCAGGCGCTGGCTACGAAGACCAATGAGAATGGAGATCCGGTGCAGCACCTCGATGTCATCGGTGAGAATACGGTTAAGGCCTCCATTACGACTGACGCAGGCACGGTAATCAACGCGGCAGGCGGACTGGTGGACATTGATGCCACCGCTTTGCGGGACAATTCGCTCTTTGGTAACTATGCTACCTTTGGTGATGCCGGTGCATCGGAGGCATCGGTCACAATCAACGGCACGGTGACGGGCGATAATGTCAGCATCGTGGCACAGGCGCAGAATGTCTACAAGAAGGGCGCCTGGGAGAGAATAGTGGGCGGTGTTGTCAAGGGACAGGTGAAGAAGACAATCAATGATGCGATTGGCGACATCGGCGACGCTGACCTCGCCTTTTTGGGGCAGCGCACCAAGAGTACCGTAACCTTTGGCAGCACGGCCGAGGTGACGGCGACCGGCAAAGACAAAAAAGACGAGGCAGGCAAGATAACAGCGGAGGCACTGCGGGTCAGCGCCACTACCAGGTCGCAGCTGCGCAGCAATGTCAATGCGTCCACGGATGGTTCGGAGCAGGGCTACAATATTATGGGCGTCGGCTTCCTCTACGGTTATCTGGAAAATGAGGCGGACATCAATGTGGAGGATGGCGCGAAGCTGACTGCCGCCACCACGAGCACTGGTGCCAGTGAGACGGCGAGCATGAAGCTGGCGGCCGAGGCAGACACGGAGGTAATGCTGACTGCGGGAGCGAATGCAAAGGTAAAGAAAAACGATGATGGTGATATCATCCCCCAGGAGTCGGACAAGATGGGTTCGGCTATTTTGGTGAGCCTGGGGCATACTGATGCTGCCGTGACTGTGGCGCATGGGGCCGAGCTGACGGCGCGGGATGATATGAAGCTGGCAGCTGAGGCAAACCATAGCAGCACCAATGAGGCAAAGGTCGTCGCAAAGGACAGCACCTATATCAGCACGGCAATTCAGGTTACGAATATGGACAGCAGCGCCAAGGTGACAGCTGACGGCACCTTGACGACCACTCGTGGTAAACTGGAGCTGAGTGCCGATGACAGCGCTGAGGTGGATGCCTATGCGAACAACTCTGTCACACATAAGCTGAGCGAGCCCTCGGTCATAGAGACGATTGCTAATTACCTGCCGGATAAGGCAAATGAGCTGGCTGGTGATGTGGTCAAGAACCTGAAAGAAAAATATTTTGACAAGAAGGACCCCCAGCAGCCGGATTTGTCCGATAAGGCATTTTCTCTGGGTGCTTCGATTGACGTGGCCATTGGCAAGCATACGGCAGAGGTAAATGTGGGTGAGCATGCCGTGCTGACCTCTGGCGGGGCGATGGAGCTGACGGCTGCACAGACCATGAGCGACATCAATGTGGTAGCGCAGGGCGCTTCCAGCGCGAATAACAGCGGAGCTGTCATCAATGCGTCCGTGCTGTACGCAGGTGTGGAGAGCGGCGCGGCGGTCAATGTCAAGGGTACTGCTGATACAGCCGCCTCCACGGGCAGCGGCGCACAGCTGACGGCTGGCGGCGATATGAAACTGCAGGCTGACACAGGCTATGAATGGGATCGCGTCAATGTTTCAGCGGACTTCGTTGTTGACTGTTGGAAAACCTTCAGCAAACCCTTTACGGGACTTTGGGAAACCGTTTCCTTGAAAAAATTTGATGAGGCGGTCAAGGCATACGAGGCTAATCCGACCAGTGAGAATTATAAGAAACTTGCACAGGCGGCCGCCAGCACGGACTTTACCAGTGCATTTACGAATTTGGCAAGCCTCGGTTTCAAGACACCAAATGATTTATTGACTTTAATTGGGGCGGTTGAGGCCTTTTTGGACGGCTCCACCTATGTGAATGTCAATGCAGGCTCAGTGGCGACCACAAGCACGGATTCTCAAACTAAGCCGACCGTGAATTTGGCTGTCGCCATGGCGATAGAGGATTTCAACTCCAAGGCGGCAGTGGTCGTGGGCGACAAGGCGCAGCTGAAGGCAGAGGGCAATCTGACGGCCGAGGCCGACGCAAAACAGCTGGAAGTCAATTATTATGGCGCATTGAAGGGTCTGGCTGAAACGCTGGACGATGCAGGCCACATGAATGAGACCTTAAAAGATGTGCTGGAGGCTGCTGAGCTTGACCTGAAGATTGTGCCGGCGTGGAACAGCGGCACAAATGCGGTGGGCGGCACAATCGGCTGGAGCAATAACAATGTGGAGAGCGGCGTCATCGTAGCCGAGGGCGCTAAGCTGGAGGGCAGCAGTGTATCGCTGGGGGCCGATACGGACATCAAGCGCGTGCTGGTGAATCTAGGCGGCAGCGTTGGCGGCAATATTGGCTTCACCGGTATGTTCACCGGCGTGGATGGTAAGACGAACAGCTTCGTAGTCGTAGACGACGAGGCCACTTTGAATGCAAAAAACAAGAATGGCGTGACGCTTACGGCTGACAATGACGCACTGATTGTCAATGCGCTGGGCGGCCTGACTATGGGCAGCACTGCCATCGGTGCCTCTGTCGGCTCAGTGAACAATGAGATGAACACCGTTGCGGCGGTGGCCGATAACGATAAGGACGCCAACCGCGCCAGCGGCAGCGAGGCGGAGAAACTCAACGAACAGCTTGCCAGCTTCCTCAACGATGAGCAGAAGAAGTCGCTGGGTTTGGCTACTGCAAAGATAGAGAATGCGGAAATAAGAACGGCAGCCTTGTCCATAAATGCGGAGAGCAGTCCCATCATCTGGGATGTTGCGGTGGCCGGTGCAGTGACGAAGAAGCAGAGCGAGGAACCGGCAGGGGGCAATGACGCCCCGGGAAATATGATTGAGATGGACGACCTGGCCGGAGATGACGACGACTCCAGTAACCGGTCCGTGCTGAACGAGGCCGGAGCCAATCCTGTGCAGGAACCTATCTCCGGCAAGAGTATCACAGGAGCGGGGGCCGTTTCCGTGCAGCAGCTGAGCGGCACGACTGCGGCCTTGCTGGAGGGCACCAAGGTCAATTTGCGGAACGATGTGGCCGAAAGTACAAAGAATGTGTCGCTGCACGCCTATGAAAATGGTACTGTGGTGGGGCTGGACGGGGCGCTTGGCCTGAAAACCAGCAGCAGCGGCGAGGGCAGCAACACGACTGTCAGCGTGGCGGGCACCTCTGCCTATAACGACATCCACATGGATGTCCTTTCCCAAATTAAGGGCAGCACTATTACCGATGCGGCTGCCATTTCCAACTATGCACAGCAGGACGAGAGTTTGGTGGCCGTGGCTGTGCCGGTGTCAATGGATGTGTCCGGCGATGACGCGAAAGGTTTCAGCACGGCACTGAATTTGTCCGTGAACAAGGTTGACAACAAGGTTCACGCCAACATGAAGAGTAACACCATAGGACAGTCCGAAGGAATCGTCGGTACGACTAATATCCAGAATGCAGCCTACGATACCTCGGCGCAGATTACCGGCGGACTGAATGTAGATCAGGCAAAGACTACGGTGGGGCTAGGTATCAATGCAGTCTGGGCGAAGCTGAAAAATGATGTCAGTGCTACGGTAGAAGGCGGCAGCTATGTTGGCGTTGGTGCCTTTGCTAACGAGGCGGCCACCGCTATGAAGCAGGTTTCCCTGAGCGTGGGTGTGGGCATCGGCACGGGCGAAAGCTCGAAGGCCAGCCTCGGTGCGGTCTGGACTCACGCCCGGCTAAACAACAGCGTCAGTGCGAACCTGAAAAATACTACAATCACCGGCCAGAGCCTGACAAATCGTGCCTATGACGGCGAGGTGACGGCAGGCAGTACGCAGACTACTACCTGGCGCACCAAGGTCAAGGAGCTTGGCGTGGATGTGGACGGCACCGGCACCGAGGGCGTGCTGGGCGGCGCACAGACCACGGATGTGGATACGGAAGCGCTGGACGGCAATGTGTCGCTGGCGGACAGCCTTGATCCGCACGGTCAGGCTCTGCCCACCGGCGGCACCGACAAGACCTATACCAATGAATCTTTGAAGTTTGATGCCAATAAGGGCAATAAAATATACACTGGTGCGATAGAGGTCATCGGCAGCACGGCGGCCGCCTCCAAGGCCACCTTGGGCGTGGCGGTGGCTGACGGTACGGTGGACAATGATTACACCGCCTCTGTCAGCGGCGTTACCGCCACCCTGAACGGTGCGGATGGTATGGCCGTGCTGGCCAGGACGGACAGCTATCTGGCGGACTTTGCGGTGGGCGTAGCCGTGGCGAAGAACAACGGCAGCGCACTGGTCAGCGGTGCGGGCAGTATTGCGGCCAGCACCATGGACAACGACACCGTGGCGAAGGTGGAAAAATCCACTATCAACGCTGCTAAGACGGAGGTAAAGGCAGACACTAAGAGTAGTACGGCCGGCGTGGCCGGCTCCCTCGGCTATGATGACGGTAAGGTCGGTGTCGGTCTTGCCGTAGTTTCAAACAAACTGGATAACGAAACAAAGGCCGCTGTATACGGTAGCACGCTTAGTGGCTGCGACAGCGGCAGTACAGCGGTGAAAATTGACGCTCAGAACACCGGAAAGCTCTTTGCATTGGGACTGGGTATCACCGCTGCCAGCGGCGACAGCTCCTATTTGGCGGCCCAGGGCAATGTGGCATTGAACTCCGGCAAGGTGGACACCGTTGCCGAAATGGACAAGCAGACGGACAGCGAGACGAACACTGTGCATGTGGCCAAGGTGAACAAGGCATCCTCCGTGCAGGTAAAGGCAACTGACAAAACCACGCAGACTGCCGCCGCCGCCGGACTGGGTATCAGTACCGGCAAGGCCACGGCAGGGGTTGGCTACGCCAGCAACGCCATCACCAATCAGACCCTGGCTGCACGGCTGAATAACGCCGTCATCACGGCGGCTGACAGCGGTGCGGATGTGGATGTCATCACGGACGAGACCATGAAGCTGGTGACTGTGGCAGCCGGTGTGGCCGCCGGCAAGAATGAGTGGGGTGCTCTCCAGGGCTATGCGGCTATCAACAAGACTCAGAACAAGCAGAACACGGCCGAGCTGGTCGGTACCACTTTGACAGATACCCAGCAGAAGTCCGATGTGCTGGTAAAGGCTTTGGCCGATAATAGAATAGTTTCCAATGCGGACGCGGTGACGGTAAATGTCAGCGACGAGAGCAAGCTCTCCGCGGGTCTTGCCGTTAGCACCATTGACCTGAACAGCAATGTCAATGCCAAGGTGGAAAACACTACGCTCAATGCGAAGGATGTGGAGGTCAATGCTAAATCCGACGACAAAATGTACAATGTGGCGGTCGGTGTCGGCGGCAGCGGCAGCAAGGTAAATGCTGCGGGCAGCGTTAGCACCAATTCGCTGACGAATAATGTCTCCGCTATCGTCAATGCCAGCACCGTTAAGGCGCTGAACAGCGTTGGCGTGCTAGCGGACAGTAGCGAAAGGATGGTCAATGTCACCGGTGGTGTGTCCCTCGGCATCAAGAGCACGGTGGGTCTTGGTCTCTCCGTAGCGGTAAATGATTTCGGCGGCGATACTGTGGCCAAGGTCAGCGGCTCTGTCATCGAGGCTCAGGGGCAGGGTACGAAAAAGCTCAAGTCTCATCAGTTCACCACGGATGTAGAAAATAAAATGACCATCACCGAAACCGAGCACAAGGGACTGGTGGTGGACGCCTACAGCGACCACGACTCCAACGATGTGGTCGTCACCTTGGGCGTTGCAGCGGCAGGGGAAGGGGCTAGCGTAGGACTGGCGGGTACCGGCTCCTCGGAGAAGCTCACCGGCAAGACCGAGGCTCTGGTGGAGAAGACCGATATCAATAAAGACACGACTGCACAGGGCGATGTCACCGTCACTGCACTGGAGAAGACGGATCTGGATGCGGTGGATGTAAATGTCAGCGTGGCCGCAGGCGAGTCAGCTGCTGTCAGCGTCGGGGCAGGTGTTTCCGTGGCAACCTTGGACCGCGATGTCAATGCGAAGCTGGTAGCCGATACGGGCGCAAGCAAAACCCTGCAGGCCGACAAGCTGACAGTAGAGGCAGGCGCGAAGTCCGACGCCAAGTTGGTGACGGTGGGCGTTGATGTGGGCATCAGCGGCAACGTGGGCGTCGGTGTCGGCGCCGTGGTGGACAGCCTGACCGGTATTTATGATGTCAATGCGGAAATCAGCAACATCACCGGCAGCAACAACGGTCTGACGCTGCGGGCGGCCCATGATGGCACGCTGGACTACGAGGGCGTTGGCGTGGTGATTGCCGGCGGCGCTGACGGCGGAGCCGCTGTCGGAGCCGTAGTCGGCGTCATGAAGGATGAAAGCACCGTCAGCGGCACCTTGCGCAATGTCACCCAGGACCACCGGGATACGAGCGCGGCGGATGTACTGGCCGTCACCAACTACGGTGAATCCACGCCGGACCTTGTTTCTGTGAATATCTCCGGCGGCGCTTATGGCGCCGGCAGTGTCGGTGTGGTCGTGGACAACCACAAGCTCAACGACTACCTGCGGCTGGAGCTGGAGAATGCACACCTTGCCTCGGCGGAGCACAGCGCGGCGCAGGCGGACTTGACTGTCAACAATAAATACAAGCTGGACAAGGACACTAGAAATGTCACTATTGCCGGAGCCTTAGGCAGCGGTGCTGTCGGCGTTACCTCCCACCCGATTACCATCAACAGCAGTAATGTGCTGAATGTGACCGGCAGCGACCTCTACGCCCGCACGCTGAACCTCACAAATAACGAACTGCGTCATGTCCATATAGACCATTCCTCCTTTACTGGTGCGCTGGGGCTGGATGTCGGCGTTGCCTATACCCACCTGACCATGGGCGGCAGGCTGCAAAACAGCTATGCCACCTCCCATAATGATAGTGATACAAATAAAAAATCTGAGGAGGACCTGCTAGCCAAGCTGAACAATGTCAATAATGCGGTAAATAATGCGGAGAACACCCTGCAAACGGGTGTTACTTGCAGCGCTGCCGCTCTTCCTGATACCGACAGCCGAGCCAGCGTCAACCATGCTACCCTCGCCACCGGCGAACATTATGCCGACCAGGGTACGGTCAGTGCCGAGGGGCAGCTGCTGCGGGCCTCCAACAGCAATCTGGTGGCGGACAATATTAACCTCAGCAGCACCGTCACGGACGATATTGATGTTTACAGCGGCAGCGGCGGCTTTGGTCTGGTGAGCGTTAATGTCAATATGGCCACGGTGGACGAGACCATCAAAAATAAAATCGATCTGGCAGGCGGCAGCCTGGCGGCCAAAAATATTGCGGTGCTGAACCGCGTCACCGGCACTACTTACTCCCATGCAGCCATCGGCGTCGTGGGTGGTCTGAGCATCAATCTCGGCTATGCGGATGTCTATGCCAAGGGTGAAAGCTCCGTGGCGGTGGATGGCACTACTTTTCTGGCCAAGGAAGGTCTGCTTGTAAGAAGCCTTCATGACAGCACCTACAAGACCTATACCAACGGCGGCAGCTATACTGCGGCGGAGGGCAGCTATACCGAGGCTGAGAGCAAGGATAGTCTGACCAACAGCGTCACCGTGCAGAACGCCACCCTGACCAATCTCGGCACGAAAACCGCAAGTACCAATACCACCAGCACTACGGCTGCCAAAGCGGTGAACGGCGCACTGGAAATTGCTGCCGTCAAGAGCAGTACAGCCGAGTCAAAAACAATGTACGGCAATGTCACCGGTCTCGGTGTCGGTGCGAACAGCTCCACATCGAAGATTGACGGCAAGAGTACCGTGACCTTCAACAATAATAAAGTATATGACAGCTACACCACAGGCGGCAAAACCCAAAGCGGGGAGAACACCGCTCTGGATTTGTATGCCCTTTATAATAGCCGTGCCGTCACGGATATGACCTATGGCAGTGGCAGCATTATCGGCGGCGGCGGTGGTGTGGCGGGTCATGCCTGGAGTCAGGGCGGGGCAGAAATCACCGCTCAGAACAATCTGCTGGATGTTGCAAATGTCAGCGCCGCCACCGTGGCGGGCGGCAAGGACGACCTGGCCTCTGTCACCGCTCAGGCCTATAACATAAGCATCGGCCTCTCCGTTGGTGTCAATAATATCGACGCAACCGTTGATACCACCTCGACTGTAGATTTCAAGGGAAATGCCTTTGGCCGTAAGCAGATTAAGACCATCAAGGACACCGTTTATCAGCTGAATGAGAAGGGCATCTATGAGCCTGTCCATACCTATGCCACTGCGGAAACCGGCAAGACGGATTTGAACCTTTCCGCCCGCACCGACGGTACAGCCAATGCCGAGCTGCTGGGCGTCAGCACGGCGGCAGGTATTTCAGTCGGTCACAACAAGGCGGAGACTAAGACCACCGAAAAGACGACAGTCAGCCTTGATACCAGCCGCCTGACGGGAGACACCTCGAACATCATGCTAAAGAGCTTGACAATGGCCGCTGAGGGTAACAACTCCGTCTATGCCAAGGCGGATGGGCGCAACGGCAGTATTTTGAATATCTCCCCCACCGCGGCGGAGGCATTCAATACCTCGGAAATCATCACCACCACAACCCTAAAGGGTAAGTATCAGGTGAGCGGGCAGGCCAATCTCAGTGCCAACCAGCAGGATGTCCTGATTGTCACTGCACCGTCGGAAAGCGGCGGCATTGTCAACGGACGCGGGGCTATAGCGAAGAATACCCGCACGGACAAAAGTGAAACGGCAGTACGCCTCAATGGTGCCGAGCTGCAGGCAGCGTCGGCGAACCTCGCGGCACACAACGATCTGCGCCTCAATGTATTCCACAGCAATGACCCGGAGAATGAGAAGCACGGCGCACTGCTGGATAAGCATGTCTACGGCGTCTGCGGCGATTCCGGAGCCGTCTTTTTGGATGCCACGAATATAAGCTTTACCAATAACATTACGGAAAAAGCACTGCTTGATTTGAAGTCTGCCAGTGTAAAGACTAGCGGTGATCTGAAGCTCGCCGCCGACACGACAAACGTGGTCTTTGCGGCGGCTCGGGCCAATGACGGCGGCCTTGGCGTGGCCGGTATCGGTGTCACAGTAGATAATACCTTTAATTACAGCGACACAATATCGCTGGATAGTGCCAGCTCTCTGCAGACAACCAGCGCGGCGGGAAGCATTTCCCTCAGCGCAGTGGACGACAGCACGCTGCAGGTGGGCTCCTATGCTAATGCGCGTACCGGCGCAGTTACGGTACCGGTAGCAAAAACCTCCAATACCACGGTGCGCACCAATCAGCTGGAGCTGAGCGGCAGGATTGACAGTGCCAATACCGTTCATCTCTACTCAGGCCAGTACGATTCTACGGCTATGGCTGGTCTCCATGCAGTAGTTGATGTCCAGACCTTCACCGGCAGTCTGGTGATTCCGGCCTCTGCTCGGACTATGAAGAACAGCATAACTGAGAACAACCTTGTCAATATCAACAGCGGAGCCAGCGTGCGCAGCGTGGCCAGCACGGATATCTATGCCAACGAGGGAGCGATGGTTGTCCATGAG
>JAFNYY010000058.1 GCA_017383125.1 Schwartzia sp. (in: firmicutes) | reverse complement strand
GGAGGTGAAATCATGGCAGAAGAAAAACTCATTGACCCATATCACATCGAACTACCGGAGCTGGTAGCAGAAAAGCTGAAGCAGCTGCCGGAGTCTCCCGGCGTCTACATCATGAAGGACAGCAGCGGGAAAATAATCTATGTGGGCAAGGCCGTAGTCCTGAAGAACCGCGTTCGGCAATATTTCCGCAGTCAGCGGACCCATTCACCGAAGGTGCGGGCCATGGTTTCCCATGTTGCCGACTTCGAAACCATTATCACCGGCTCCGAGGTGGAGGCGCTTATTCTTGAGAACAATCTTATCAAGAAGCACCGCCCGCACTACAATATCAGCCTGAAGGACGACAAGACATATCCCTATGTGAAGGTGACGCTTAGTGAAGACTATCCCCGGGTGATTATAACCCGTCGTCTAGTGAAGGACGGAGGGCGATATTTCGGCCCGTATGCGGATGTGGGTGCTGTCCATGAGAGTCTGAAGCTGCTGAAGCGGCTGTTCCCTTTGAGAACCTGCAAACATCTGGAGCAGGGACGGCCCTGTCTGGAATATCATATAAAGCGGTGTCAGGCACCCTGTATCGGTCATATTTCCCGGGAAGAATACGGAGCTATGGTGAAATCCGTGGTACTCTTTCTTGAAGGGCATATAGATGATGTGGAGAAAAATCTCCAGACCCGTATGGAGGCTGCGGCGGAACAGCTGGAGTTTGAACAGGCTGCTGTACTTCGTGACCAGCTGGCGGCAGTAAGGAAGGTGGCAGAGAAGCAGAATATTGATTCTCCGGGACTGGAGGGGGACAAGGATATCCTTGCCTTAGCCAGAAGCAATGTGACATCGGTTGCCTGCATGGTCATCCTCTTTGTTCGTGGAGGCAAGGTTACCGGCAGAGAAGGGTTCTTCCTTAAAGGCGGCGATGATGAAACCGATGAGGCGCTGTTTTCTGCATTCCTCGGGCAATATTACCAGCAGGCAGTGTTCATCCCAAGAGAAATCCTGCTGCCGGCGGAGATGCCGGCGGATGAACTGCTGGTGCTGAAGGAATGGCTGGAAAGCCGACGGAACGGCAGGGTGGCAATAGGTGTTCCGCAGCGGGGAACAAAGAAGGCACTGGTAGACATGGCGGCAGAAAATGCGGCCAAATATCTTAAGGATGAGTCTGACAAGCTGACGAAAGAGGCCGGAGCGACAGTCGGAGCGGTGGAGGAGCTGCAGCGTTTCCTTGGCTTGAAGCGGCTGCCGCGGCGAATGGAATGCTTTGATATTTCGCATATTCAGGGCTCGGCATCAGTCGCATCACTTGTAGCCTTTGAGGATGGCGCACCGGCCAAGGAGTATTATCGCCGCTATAAGCTGAAGACCACCGAAGGAATCAATGACGACTTCCAATCGATGCGTGAGGTACTGACTCGCCGCTACGGGAAGGATACCATAGAGAATCCGCCGGATCTGGTAGTAGTGGACGGCGGTCTTGGTCAGCTCAATGCTGCCCTGGAAATAATCAGAGGGGCAGGGCATGGGAATATACCGGTTATTGGCCTGGCAAAGCAGTTTGAACTGGTGTTTACGGAAGGGGACAGCGACCCCATCGAGCTTCCTCGCCGCAGTCAGGCCTTCTATCTGCTGCAGAGACTGCGCGATGAGGCGCATCGGTTTGCCATCACCTATCACCGGAATATCAGAAAGAAGCGGAATCTGGTAAGCATACTGGATCATATACAGGGCATTGGACCGAAGCGCCGACAGGCACTGTGGAAACACTTCGGGACGCTTGACAAGATTCGGGAGGCAGGAGAGGCTGAGCTTGCTGCGATACCGGGGATGAATGCGGCGGCTGCGAAGTCGGTATGTGACTTCTTTACGGCGATAAAGGAAGGTCTTATCAGCCGAAGAAATTTTGAAAATTAGATAGCAATTTTTAGAAAAGCTAGTATAATGTAATATATTAACTTCAGCAAATTTTTGTGTACTATTTAACAAAGAACGGATCTAGAGTATGCCCAATATAAGTGTTTCAGCGGAAGGTCTGGTAGATCTCCATGTACATTCTACTGTATCTGACGGAACCTGTACTCCGCGGGAGCTGGTAGAGCTTGTGAAGCAGAGGAAAATAGCAGGCTTCGCCCTTACGGATCATGACCTTATCAATGGTTTGGATGAGGCAGAGACTGCAGCTCGTGAGCTGGGGGTCAGATTTTTGCCGGGGATGGAGCTGACGCTGAATTTCCGCAGCCGTCGTATTCATGTGGTGGCCTATGGCTTCGACAGAGAGAGCTATGCTTTTAAGAATCTCTACCGCATCATACGGGCGAATAAGGAGCGGGGGATGGAAGAAGTCGTGAATTTCATCCGTGACCGCGGTCTTGATTTGACGGTTGACGAGGTTAAGGCTTCTATGACCTCAGCCTTTGATGTGTATGCCATTATGAGGTGTATTACCCGCCGTTTTCCGGACAGCCGGGTAATGCCCCTCTGGGATAAATATATTTATTCGGCGCTGGATTATCTTGGGTTGAATATGGATATCGCTCCGAAGATGGCGATATCAGCCATCCACAAGGCCGGCGGCGTGCTTTCGCTGGCTCACTTCCACAAGCGTATCGGTCTGCAGGGCCTGAGCCGGCAGGAGCAGGAGGAGAGTATAGCTGCTCTGGTGGATATGGGGCTGGACGGTATGGAGAAATATTATCCGTCCTACACGGATGATGACAGGGCTTTTGCAGCGGCGACCATAGAGAAGTTTGATCTCATGCCTACCGGCGGCAGTGATTATCACGGTGCAAACCGTGCAGATACTGAAATCGGCACGGGAGAAAATAATAATCTGGCGGTGCCGGTAGATATTCTTGACGGAATAGAAACCCGCATTGCACAGGTGCGGTCAAATCTTTGAAGCTGTTTTATTTCCGACGGGTGTTTATAACAGGGAGGTAAAGAAAATGAAGGTTACAGTTATCGGTGCCGGTAATGTTGGCGCCACGGTTGCAAATGTTATCGTTCAGAAAAATTTTGCCGGTGAGGTTGTCCTGCTGGATATCCGTGAGGGATATGCTGAGGGCAAAGCCATGGATATGAATCAGGCATCCACCATTTTGGGTTCCTTCACGAAGGTTACCGGCGTAACAAATGACTATGCCGCCACCGCCAATTCAAAGGTCGTAGTCGTCACCAGCGGCATTCCCCGCAAGCCAGGCATGACCCGTGAGGAGCTTATTGATACCAATGCCTCTATCGTAAAGGATGTAGTGAGCAAGGCAAGAGAGTATTCTCCCGACGCCATATTCATCATCATTTCCAACCCGATGGATACCATGACCTACCTTACCATGAAGGCCACCGGTCTTCCCCGCAACAAGGTGCTTGGCCTAGGCGGCATGCTGGACAGCGCCCGCTTCAAGTATTACATCACCAAGGCGCTGCAGGCTGAAGGAATTGACGCCAGCCTTACCGATGTAGAGGGTATGGTCATCGGCGGACACAATGACAAGACGATGGTGCCGCTGATTAAGTATGCAAGCTACCGCGGTATTCCCGTCACCAACATCATCAACTGGGACGCTATCCTTGATGCGGCAAGAGAGACGAAGAAGGGCGGCGCTACGCTCACCCAGCTTATCGGCACTTCTGCCTGGTACGCTCCCGGTGCTGCAGTCGCTACACTGGTAGAGGCTATCGTTACCGATGCCAAGAAGCTCATCCCCTGCTGCGTATACCTCGACGGAGAGTATGGCCAGAAGGATGTCTGCATCGGCGTACCGGTAGTTCTTGGCGAAAATGGTGCTGAGAAAATAGTTGACATCAACCTTGACGGCCCGGAATTCAAATACTTCAATGCCAGCGTCGAGGCGGCCCGGGAAACCAACGCACTGCTGGTCAATGCTCTGAAGAATGTTACCGAGGCAGATGAACCGGAGAAAAAGGCAAAGACCAAGAAAAAATAAGAAAAACTTCGTAAATGACAAGGAGCTGTCCGCTGAGGACAGCTCCTTTTTTCGATTAGTAAGAGATGTTGACTGAATATAAATCGTAAATTGCAATAACAAATTGAACAAAATTTTGAATTAAGCTGCTTGAATATTTTTTAGTGAAGGTAGATTGTAAAATGAAATTAAAAAGGCAGCTGCAAATTGCGGCTGCCTTTTGTCGTGCGGTAAGTTTGCTGTTATCGGGAAGCGATTTCGGATAGGTCGATTTTCTCTCCGTCTTTGATACGCTCTTTGAATTCAGCGGTAGCGGTGAAGAGAACATCACTGGAGGAGTTGAGAGCAGTCTCAACGGAGTCCTGAATAACGCCGATGATGAAGCCTACGGCTACAACCTGCATGGCGATATCGTTGGAGATACCGAAGAGGGAGCAGGCCATCGGAATGAGGAGGAGGGAGCCGCCGGCAACACCGGAAGCACCACAGGCACCGAGGGTGGCCAGCACGGAGAGAATTACGGCAGAGGGAAGGTCAACGGCAATGCCGAGGGTGTTGGCAGCAGCCAGGGTCATTACAGTGATGGTGATGGCTGCACCGTCCATGTTGATGGTGGCACCGAGAGGAATGGAAACGGAGTAATGGTCTTTGTTCAGACCAAGTTTCTCGCAGAGGTTCATGTTAATAGGAATGTTTGCTGCAGAGGAACGGGTGAAGAAGGCGGTAAGGCCGCTTTCACGAAGGCAGCGGATAACAAGAGGATAGGGGTTCTGCTTCAGAGACATTGCGACGAGAAGTGGGTTGAATACGAGAGCCATGATAAGCATACTGCCTACCAGTACGAGGAGCAGCTTGCCGTAGTCGGTGAAGATGCTCATGCCGCTGGTGGAAACAGAGTCATAGACGAGACCCATGATACCGAATGGAGCAAAGCTGATGACCCAGCGGACGGTCTGGCCGATGGCTTCGGCGACTTCGCCCATCATGTTGGCAGTAGGCTCACTGGTATATTCCTTCAGAGCAAGGCCGATGATGGTGGCCCATACGAGGATGCCGATGTAGTTTGCATTTACAAGAGAGCCGACCGGATTGGAAACGGCGTTCTTCATCAGGGTGATGAGGACTTCGGAAACACCTGCCGGAGCAGCCTGATTTACTGTATCGGTGAGCTGGAGGCTTACCGGGAAGAGGAAGCTGGCGATTACAGAAATGAGAGCGGCAGCCAAAGTGCTTACAGTATAGTAGATGATGACTGTCTTGAATCGTGAGCCGACGCCGTTGCTGCTCTTACGGCAGAGTGCACTGATAACAAGTACAAATACAAGGATGGGGGCGACTGACTTCAGAGCGCCAACAAATAGTGTGCCGAAAAGAAGTACAATAGAAAGACTGTTGGGGATCATGACACCGAGTGCGGTACCGATGATAAGACCGCAGGCGATGCGGAATACCAGGTTAATGGAATTCCATGCTTTGAATAGACCGGACATAATACATCTCCTTAGATTTAAGAATAATAGATAATGAAAACATTACACATTATACAGTATGGAAAGAAAGAATGCAAGGCAGACGCCTATGAAACGGAATGGAGTAGACGATAATTATAAAATATATTATAAAAATACTTGCTAACTGAATAAACTATTGATATAATCCAATGAGAATTTTTCTTAAAAGGGTCTTAGGTGGAGGAAACATGGACACTCTGCGGTGGAGATTCCTTGCTGAGAAAAATTCCGCTGATGTTTTGTCCTCTCAAAAAGAGAGGGAAGTATTTTTAGGAGGAATTTCTACAATGAAAAAGTCTCTCGTTTCTACACTGACTATCGCTTTGGTAGTAGGTGCTGCATCTACCACCTTTGCAGCTGCCAATCCGTTCTCCGATGTTCCGGCTGACCACTGGGCTTATGATTCCATTGCAAAGCTGGCTGCTGAAGGCGTAGTTGATGGCTACGGTGACGGTACCTATCGAGGCGAGCAGGAAATCACCCGCTATGAGATGGCCCAGATGGTTGCCCGTGCGATGGCCAAGAATGCAAAGAGCGCTGATCTTGATAAGCTGGCTGCAGAGTTTGCTGATGAGCTGGACAGCCTTGGTGTTCGCGTTGCTGCCCTCGAGAAGAAGGTTGACAATGTTAAGTGGCAGGGTGAGTTGAAGTATGAGTACAGCAACAACCGTATCAAGGGTGAGCCTAAGGAAACCGAGAATAAGCTTATCCTCCGTCTCGAGCCGGAAATGACTGTCAACAAGAACTGGACCATCAAAGCTCGCATGGATTATGAAGGCAATACCAAGACCAGTGAAGATGTCAATACCGTAAAGGTTGACCGTATGTGGGCTGAAGGCGAGTACGGCAAGTTCACCGTTAAGCTCGGTAAGATTCAGTATGATTCCAGCTTCGACGGCGGCATGATGTGGGATGGCCGCGTCACCGGTGCTCAGGTATTCTACAACGGCGGTAATGTCAATGCTGCTGTAAGCGCTGGTCGTGTTAACCTTAGCGACATCGATGAGGATGCATTTGGTGCGGGCAATACCACCAATTATATGGGAATTGAAGTGTTTGGTGACCAGGAGAAGAAGCTCACTTGGGGTGTTGGCTACCACCATATAAAAGGCTTTGATAAAAATGAGAAGGCAAAAATAATCGAGGGTGGTCTCGGTTACAACTTTACTGACAAGCTTGTTCTCTCTGGTGCTTATGCTCGCAATACTGGAAACAAGAATGAAGAAAAGAAGGAAAGAGATGCATACACTGTTGAGTTGAAGTATCGTGGTGCTGAGCAGGATAAAGCAGGCTCCTACGGTGTATGGGCTGCATACCGTAAGCTTGGTAAATATGCCGTTATTGCTCCAACCTATGATGGCGCACAGCGTGGATACCATGGCTTTGAGGTTGGTACTGAAGTCGCTCTGGGCAAGAATATCGTCGGTAACCTTATTTATTTCCAAGGTAATGCCAATAAGTCCGGTGATCCGAAGCTCAATCGTATCTTCGGTTCCGTCGAGTTCTTCTTCTAATAACAACCATTATAAACAAAACAAAACTATCAAGGCTGCTGCATTCGGTTATCCGAAGGCGGCAGCCTTTCTTTTATTAAAAATCTTTTAATATTTTTTTCTTTATGATATAATATCACGGATTATATACCAATGATGTTTCTGATGTTTATCGGCAGGTGATGGAGAGGATGCGAATTATTGCCGGAAGTGCTCGCGGGACACATCTGAAAACCCCAAAGGGTATGAGCACCAGGCCTACGGCAGACCGCATTAAGGAATCACTGTTTTCAGTACTGAACTCCCGGGATGTCATAGCAGGCAGCAGGGTGCTGGATATTTTTTCCGGTACCGGAGCACTGGCTCTGGAGTCTCTGTCGAGAGGAGCCGTATCGGCGGCGGCCATTGATAAGGCTACCGGCAAGCTGATAAAGGAGAATGCGGAGACAACGCACCTCTCCGAGCAGCTTGAGGTGATAAATGGCGATGTTGAGGCCGCATTGGGACGGCTGATCGCCAGCGGCCGATGCTTCGACCTGATTTTTTCCGACCCGCCGTACCAGAAGGGACTTACCGAGAAGGTTCTTGACATGATCGCTGATGGCGGACTGCTGTCGGACAGCGGTGTGATTTGTGCTGAGGTAGCTGCCGAGGAAATGATTATTCCACCGGCAGGACTGGAAACAGTAAGAGAACTGAGCTACGGCAAGACTACAAAAATCCTGCTGCTGGTGAAGGCATCAGGCGGAAAAGAGGAAACATAAATGACAAAGGCAGTTTGCTCCGGCAGCTTTGACCCGGTGACCAACGGCCACATAGATATTTTTGAGCGGGCGGCTAAGATGTTCGATCAGGTTATTGTGGGTGTGTTCCACAATATTCGAAAAGAGCCGTTCTTCTCAGATGAGGAACGGGTTCGTCTTATTCAGGAGGCTACCGCTCACATACCGAACCTTACGGTAAGTTCCTTTTCCGGTTTGCTGCCGGACTATCTTCACCAGGTGGGGGCAACGGTAGTAGTACGTGGACTTCGTTCGGTTACAGATTACGAATATGAAATAACTCAGGCGCAGACCCTGAAGCATATCGCACCGGACATTGACACGGTGTTTATGCTGACGAGGCAGGATTATGCCTTTGTCAGCAGCTCCTGCATCAGGGAAATTTTTACCTTCGGCGGTCAGTACGGAGATTTGGTGCCTGAGTGCGTAGCGCAGGCATTGGTCAAACGCCGTCAAGAGATGTCTCTTTGAGTATTAAATTTGGGAAAGCAGGGAATATAATGGCAGTCAGTGATATTTTATATGAAATCGAGGACCTTATCGCATCCAGCAAGCATGTGATGTTTACCAATAAATGCCTCATTGAGGAGCTGGATTTGATTCGTCTTATTGATGATTTGAAGAGTGAGCTGCCCAATGAGCTGAAGCGGGCAGCGGAAATCGTCGGCGAGCGTGACAATATGCTGGCTCGTGCGCAGGAGGAGGCAGACCGAATCGTTGGTGAGGCCAAGGCCTACGCCAATAAGATTGTAGAGGAGTCTGCCGTAAAGCAGGAGGCGGATGCCCGAGCCCGTCAGATTGTGGAGCAGGCACTGGCTCAGGAGAAGGAAATCAAAGAGCGCACCATGAGGGATGCTTATCAGCTGCAGGAAAATGCAGACAACTATGCAAATTCTGTTTTTGATAACCTGATTGGCAATGTAGGCAGCGCTCTGAATATTCTTGAGCAGGCAAAGAAGGAACTGAACAGAGGCCGTACACCTGCCAGAGTTGATGATTGATATTACTTTAAGTAGGGGTTTTCCCCTACTTAAAATTTACTTATAAAGTTAGTTGAAGATAATCGAGGCAGTCGATATGAAAAAACATTCAATAGCTGCAGTAATTTTTGCTGCTGTAGTAGGTCTCGGCTTCATTGCCGGGGGCTGCGGAACAAAGAAATCTGAGGCTCCTGCGGAGCGGGTTGTTGCTGTAGTGAAGGTCGGGGACAGCCGGCAGAATACGGCTGTGGGCAGATTCGCGGCGACTATAAAGGGCCGCTATGAGACAAGAATGTCTTTTCAGGTAGCGGGGCAGATAAACAGTCGGAATGTCAATGTAGGAGACAGGGTTGAGAAGGGCGCTGTGCTGCTGACCATCGATCCAAAGGATGTGGGACAGAAACTGCGGGAGGCAGATGCAGCGGTTAATAAGGCTGCGGCGGCTTATGATTTGGCAGAGTCAAACTACCGCCGGTATGCTGTCTTGGCAGAGCAGGGTGCTATCAGCCAGGTGGCTTATGACAATTATCGTTCGCAGTACGAGAGCGCGGCGGCAACATTGGCAGCGGCAGAGGCTCAGCGGGCAGAGGCAGGCAATGCCCTCAGCTACACAGAGCTGAAGGCTGACCGGGATGGTGTGGTGGCGGCTCTTTTTGCCGAGGCTGGTCAGGTAGTGGCTGCCGGGCAGAGTATACTTACGCTTGTGGGTACCGATGAACTGGAAGCGGAAATAAATGTGCCGGAAAATAGGGTCGCTGATGTAAAAGTCGGGGATAAGGCCCTTGTTTACCTGTGGGCAAGTGGCAATGACAAGAAAATGGACGGTGTTGTGCGGGAAGTAGCACCAATGGCCGATAGTATTTCCGGTACCTACCGGGTACGGGTAGCAGTGAAGGCGAATCAAGCTGCTATGGCCCTGGGCATGACAGCTTCCGTTGAGCTGCCGGGATTGTCGGGAACGGAGAACGCCGGTACAGATGTGTTTGAGGTGCCGCTGACTGCGGTATATCAGGATGGGGAAGCGCCTCAGGTTTGGGTGGTAAGGGACGGGAAGACTGTCCGGGTACCGATAAGGATAATAGCCACCGGCCGGGATAATGTGAAAATAAGCGGTATCAAGGCCGGCGAACAGGTGGTCATAAAAGGCGTGCACCGCCTGCGGGATGATGAGGCCGTACGCATTAGTGACTACACGGGGAACAGGCCATGATAAATCTTAGTGAGTGGTCCTTGAAAAACAAGGTGGTAGTCTGGTATTTTGTGGCTGTCACCGTTGTATTTGGTATTTTTTCCTTCTTTAAGATGGGTCGTATGGAGGACCCCGCCTATGCTGTGCGGACTATGGTCGTTACGGCGGCATGGCCGGGAGCTTCGGCGGAAGAGATGGAGGAGCAGGTAACAGATAAGCTGGAGCGGAAGTTCTCTGAGCTGCCGAATCTTGATTACACCAGGAGTGTTACCAGACCGGGGAGCTGCATTATTTATCTGCAGCTTAAGGAGTCTCCCCCAAAGGATATTATCCGTCCCTCATGGCGTGATGTCAGAGGCCTGGGTGAGGATATAAAGATTGATTTGCCGGAGGGCGTAAGAGGACCTTTTTATAATGACCGGTTTGATGATGTATACGGCTCTCTTTATGCGGTCACCGGCGATGGATACAGTCTGGAGGAGCTTCGTGCAGAAGCGGAGAAGATTCGCAGACTGATACTCCGGCTTGACAATGTTTGCAAGGTTGAGCTGGTTGGCGCTCAGACTGAGAAAATATATATTGAAGCGGACAGAGAAAAGCTGTCTGCCCTCGGTATATCTCCCCGGGAGATAGCCGCTCAGCTGAAGAAACAGAATGCCATCGCACCGGCGGCAATGCTGGATACGGAGTCCGATAACATCTATGTGCGTGTCACCGGAAAATTCCAGGATTTGGAAGCTATCAAGAAAGCCCCCATCAGCGTAGGCGGCAGGGTGTTTCGGGTAGAGGATGTAGCGAAGGTAGAACGGCGGACCACGGAGCCAAGCAGTGACTTAATGTATTTCAACGGTCAGCCGGCGGTGGGTGTCGCGGTATCTATGGAGGCCGGCGGTAATGTGCTGCAGCTGGGAGAAGAACTCACTGAGCTGGTAGAGCAGGTGCAGCAGTCTTCTCCGGTAGGCTTGTCTGTGGAAAGAGTTGCCGATCAGCCGGCAGTAGTAGCGGCTTCTATTGATGACTTCGTTTCTTCACTCCGTGAAGCGGTGGTCATCGTTCTCATTGTCAGTCTGCTGTCATTGGGTCTCCGTACCGGTATGGTGGTGGGTATCTGTATACCGTTGGTGCTGCTTGGTACCTTTTGTGTCATGTATGCGCTGGGCATCGACCTGCACAAGGTTTCGCTGGGTTCTCTTGTGGTGGCGCTCGGGTTGCTGGTAGATGATGAAATAATCGCCGTGGAAATGATGAGTCTGAAGCTGGAGCAGGGCTTGTCAAAGGCACAGGCTGCTGCGTCCATGTTCAGAGAAGCGGCGGTGCCGATGTTTTTCGGCACACTCATCACCTGTTCGGGCTTTATTCCGGTTGCCTTCAGTAAGGGCAATGCGGCAGAGTTCTGCGAGGATTTGTTCCCGGTTATCACCACTACGCTTCTGCTGTCCTTGATTATTGCCGTTACCGTAGCGCCTCTTCTAGCCTCCCGTATCATAAAAACAGATGAGGGAAAAGCCGTAAGTGAGGCAAAGGAAGAAACTACACTGGACAATCCCATGTACAGTACAAAATTCTATGTGCTGTTCCGGGGAATCCTTGAGAAGTTCCTTCGTCATCGTACACTGGTGCTGGCAGGAGCATTTGGCCTGTTTGTGCTGTCGATAGTGGGATTGAAGCTTGTAAAGCAGGAGTTTTTCCCACCGAGCCTTAGGCCGGAGCTGCTGGTTTCCCTGCGACTGCCAGCAGGCTCCTCGAAAAAGGCGGTAGCGGCAGAAATGGCAAGGCTTACTGAGTTCCTTCAAAAGCCGGAGCAGCAGGAGCGGCTGGAAAACTTCAGCGGATATGTGGGGAAGAGTATTCCCCGCTTTGTGCTGACGGTTGATCCGGTGCTGCCGGATGACAGCTTTGGTCAGATGGTGCTGGTAGCTAAGGACATCGAGTCAAGAAAGACGCTGCAGGATGACCTGGAGCGGGTTCTGAATGAAGAGTTTCCTCATGTCCGGGCCTCTCTGAAGACAATACAGACCGGTCCTCCGTCGGACTACCCCATAATGCTGAGGGTAAGCGGCTACGACCGCGATGAAGTGCGGCGGATAGCCGGGCAGGTGGCGGATGTGGTCGCAGCCGACCCGAATAACTTAGAGGTCAATCTGGACTGGAATGAAAAAACAAAGGTAATCCGTCTGGAGCTTGATCAGGATAAGCTGCGGCAGACCGGTATCGGCAGCGGGGAGATTGCCGAGACAATTTACAGTGAAATTACCGGCGTAACCTGCGCTCAATACTATCGCGGCGACCGCACAATAGATATACAGGTGCGTCTGTCGGAGAATGACCGGAGAGATGTTTCGGCTCTGGAGCAGCTGCCGATATCTTTGGGTCAGGCCGGCTATGTCCCACTGGGGCAGCTGGCGAAAATAACATTTGAGATGGAGGAAGGCAACATATGGCGGCGCAACAGTTTGCCGACGATTACTGTTCAGGCGAATATTCGAAGCGGTACGGCCAATGATGCGGAAAAGAAGGCACTGGCAGCCTGTAAGCCGATTATGGACGGTTTGCCAGTGGGATACATCATTGAGCCGGGCGGTTCTTTGGAAAACAGCATAAAGTCAATGGGCTTCCTGATGGAGCCTATTCCGGTAATGGCAGTTGTTATACTGTCGCTGCTGGTCTTCCTTCAGAAGAACTTCAGAACTGTGGCCATGACTATTCTTACGATTCCACTCGGCTTTATCGGCATTACTGCCGGTATGCTGATATTTAATAAGGCGATGGGCTTTGTTTCCATACTGGGTATTCTATCCCTTTCCGGAATGATAGCCCGCAACAGCATAATCCTTATTGACCAGATTCAGCGCCATGAGTCTGAGGGCTTGTCCCGTTATGATGCGATTATCAGCTCGGCGATGATTCGCTTCCGGCCTATCATGCTGACGGCGGGGACTTCAATCCTTGGCATGATTCCGCTTATGACCTCTGCCTTTTGGGGACCGATGGCGGTATCTATTGCAGCCGGTCTCTTTGTGGCTACGGCACTCACCCTTCTTGTACTGCCTACTATGTATGCGGCTTTTTATCGGGTTGAGGTTGAGTGAAGCTGTCATGTGAGGAAAGATAAATTTTTGCAAATTTATTTACGGACAACAAAAACTATGGTAGAATGAAACGATAGTATTTATTTTGTAAGAAACCCCGATACAGCCGAAACAGATTCGGCATTAGGAGGTAAAGGTTTTGATTACTGAAAAGATTTTTGGTCTGGGGAAACTGGCCTGCTCGGCAGCTTTTATGGCAGCGGCTTTCCTGCCGGCATCTGCCATGGCTGCACCGGCTGACGCACAGGCAGCAGTCGGCACTGAGACTGCTTCTCCGGCAGCCAATGAACCGGCTGATCCTCAGTTGGCAGCAGCGGTAAGGGCGGCACTTGAAGAAGAAAATAAAACCGGAAAGGTAGAATCCGAGCGTACCGAGGAAGAGAAACAGAAGCTTCGCGATATGCTTGTTTTCGATCGTCAGGGCGATGAGGCGCCCCAGATGGTTCCCGATAGTGCGGCTAATGCCAATCGCATTGATAACAGCGGTATTGACGAGTTTCTGAAGGAAGGCAAGGAGGGAATCCCTAAGCCGGCTGATCAGGCGACTGTATCTCAGGTAAATGATGATGCAGTTTCTCAGGCAATTAACCGCAAGGGCGGCGAACAGACCTCCCAGATGGTAGCCGCCGGTGAGGATCGTCCTGCACCGAAAACTCAGAACGCCGACAGCTGGGCGAAGACCCGTCCTACTGAGGAAGCTGTCAATTCCGGTTTGGGTAAGTATGTCGGTCGGTCCATTGTTGCTGTAGATATTGAGGGTGTCAGCGATGAGACCTCTTCCTTCGCCCGTCAGGCGGTTCTTTCCCGCCCCGGTGATGTTTATACTGTAGCATCTGTAGAAAAGGACAGAGACTCCATCTACAATACCGGTTACTTCTATGATCTCTATCCGACCATCAAGGAGGTTCCCGAGGGTGTTGTCATTACTTATCATGTAATGGAGAATCCTCGTCTTAACAGTCTGGAAATCGTCGGCAATACAGTTGAGACTACCGAAAACCTCCGTAAGATGATTAAGGCTGAGGAGGGTAAGGTTCTTAATACCCGTGAGCTCCATGAAAATGTTCAGGCAATTGATGCGAAGTATCATGATGATGGATACATTCTCGTTAAGATTGGCGATCTTAATGTTGACAAGGAAGGCAAACTGAAGATTGTTATCAATGAGGGTGTTCTTGAAGGATATACCGTTAAGGGCAACAAGAAGACCAAGGACAAGGTCGTTATCCGTGAAATGCGTCAGAAGCCCGGTGAACCATTCAATGCCAAGCTGGCTCGCCGCGGTATGCAGCGTATCTACAACCTTGGTTATTTTGAAGATGTAAACATGAAGCTGAATCCGGGTACGGAGCTTAACGCTGTCGTTTTGGAAATCGATGTAGTTGAGAAGCGTACCGGTACCTTTACTATCGGTGTCGGTTACTCCAGTCAGGACGGTGTCATCGGCCTGCTGGGTATAGGTGACCGGAATTTCCGCGGCCGCGGCGACTCCATCAACGTGACTTTCGAGATGTCCGGTGACGATGAAGATGCACACGGCTGGCGCTTTATGTACAGCAAGCCCTGGCTTGACCGTCATGAGACCGCAATCACCTTCAACTTCTACAACCGTACCTATAGGTACGACGACTATGGTACTGATGGTAACAAGATTGAAGAGTATATGCGTAAATACGGCGGCGGTGAAATCACTCTCAGCCGTCCCCAGTCCGAGTTTGTTACCAACTACATCACCCTCCGCAATCGTAAGGAATCTTATGTAAGTCATAGGGTGAATGAGGGTATTGATAGAAGCGGCCCCGCTTATGCACAGTGGAGAAAGGATAACTTCGGTACTACCCGTGCCGTTATCCTTGACCATGTAACCGATACCCGTGACAACATTCACAATCCCATGAACGGCAGCCGTCAGAGCCTGCAGCTTGAGTTTGCCGGCTTCGGTGCTGACTTCAACTATCAGAAATATACCTATGATGATCAGCATTACTTCAAGGTTGGTCATGCTCAGGTAATCGCTCTCCATGCCGCCTACGGTTGGGGTAATGGTCATATTCCGGAGTCCAATGAGTATCGCATTGGAGGTCAGAACAGCCTCCGCGGCTATCGTGATGACCAGTTCCGCGGCGACCAGGCCTTCTATGGTGCTTTGGAATATAGATTCCCGTTGGTAAAGAAGGTTGACCTTGCAATATTTACCGACTTCGGCTCCGCTTGGAATAGTGGTTTCTGGCCGAAGGGATGGCATCAGAGCATTGGTGCCGGTTTCGGACTTAATACGCCGATGGGTCCGGTTCGTCTTGACTATGGTTACGGCAGCCAGGGCGGTCGTGTTCATTTCAGCATGGGCGGTACCTTCTAAGGAAAAAGAATGAAAAATAAATTTATCTGCCGAAAAACAGATGAATATGGTTTCTCCGGGAGGGAGAGGACAGGGCTCCTCTCCCTCTTTTTCCTATGGGGAAAAAGAGGTGCGGCAGTCTGTCTTTCGGCACTGATGCTGCTGTTGATCTCCAATGTGGAATCGACTTCGGCTGCAGGCAGAGTGGAGGCTGTTACTGCTAGTGTCAGCAGCAGGAGCATACCGGTTACTGTCCGCAGGAGAATGGAAACAACAATAGAGGCTATTGCCGGACAGCTTCTGCTTGGCAGGCCGATGGAGACTGTAAGCTCATCTTCTGACAGGGCGGCCAATGAGGAGATTATTCGCAGTGTTTTTGACAAGGTGCTGATCGGGTACAGTGTTACCGGGGTAAGCTGTGTGCCATCTGCGGAAACAGATGGATCAGTTCAGGTAAATGTAGATCTTACACCATGGGATGCAGCGATTGAATCCCTGGAGATAACGACAGAGGCTGAAGGATTGACTCCTATTATCGGGGAGCTGGTTCGCCGGGATTTGGCAGATATTGAGACAGTATTCCGTGAGAGTCTGGTAGGTTTGCCGGTGGCAGCTTCTGACTGGACAAACGGTGTTGTGAAGAAGCGGCTCAACGAGTATATGAATGAACGGCTGCCGGAGTTCAGGGCGGACTTCGATATTGAGCCGGATACAGTGTCGAAGGTGCGAATTACAGTATATCCCCGTGTGCCAATTGTTCGCTCGGTTGATTTATGTATGCGCTCCGACACATTGCCTAATTTTTCGCTCCTGGCTTTTCGTGATCGGTATGAGCAGCAGGTTAATTTCCTTAACGGTGTGCCGGTGGCTTTTGTCCGACGCCATGAGAAGGAACTGTCTGATATTTTGGCGGCGTACATTGATGAAGAGCCGGTATTAAAATCTCTTCGGGCAAAGACAAAGGTGACGATTGCCGGCGGTGAGCGGCTTACGGTAATGAGCCGTACCGATTCGGAGCGGTATCATGTGCGCATTGATGGCTGGGCAGATGTCGGTCACAGGGAAAAGAAGGGTGGACATAATTCAGACAGGGATATTAGATTCCGTCTGCGAACCGGATATCTGCCAAACCGCCGAAATGAAATCTTCAGTCAGTTGGATTTCTTTCCGCAGGATGCAACAGCCCGTTTCGATGTTGGCTATAGATACGCCTTTGATAAGGATCGAAAGGTCTGGGGAGAGCTGCGCTATGATTTTCACTACAGCCACATGACCTATGGTATTTCTTATGATTTCCTGCCGAAATGGCGGCTTAGCTATGAATACCGCCGCGGTGAAAAGCTGGGAGAAGCTGCATTGCGGTATCGTCTCCATGATTTTCTGGCGGTAGAGTATGCACTGAATAAAAATGATAATTGGCTAAGGCTGGTAGGCTTCTTCTGAATTAACGGGAGGTCATGCTTTCAGCATCAAAGGTTGGCAGCTTTATCTCGACTTCGTTGACGCCGTCAGCGTAATAATAGCTTATGGTTCGGTGTATCGGGGTCAGCAGCGCATCTTCATAGCCGGAGAAGCCAAGCGGACTTCCTTCAACATGACGCACAGGATTAAAAGGATTGCCCTCAATCCGCAGAATTATACGGATGTAACCGAAGCACTTATAAACCCGCAGCCGCAGCTGTTGTGATTCATCTTCAGGAAAAAACCGCAGCCATTTTTTGAGAATAGTTTCCGTGGTCAGACGGGTACGGTTTATCTCCTTTTCCGGCCGGTTGGAGCTTGGCAGTCCAGTGTCTATAAGGCCGGTAATAACGGACAGGTTTTGACCAAGCAGGGGAATAATTTCATTGACTGATTTCATTTTGTTGCTCCCGATAAAAAAGTACCCGCTCTGCACAATAACAGAGCGGGTACTTCGTTGTAATCAAAATTATTTGTGAATTTTTTCCTATTATAACCCTGCACGGAGAAAAAAGCAAAGCATTTTGTCGTCAGACTGATTTTGACTGATTTGAAATGAAAGCAGTATCAGCCTTGATTTTCCATTTCCCGGAGATTGAGGATACGCTGATTGCGGCTGCCTCGGAAGCACAGCTCAATATCCCGCTGCTCCAGTATGAATGGGCCGTCTACAAGGACATCGGCGACAGATAGAAGCTCACGGACGGCAGCATTATTCTTGTCCCTGTTGGGATCACCCGAAGTATGAGATGTTTTTTCGAGTAGTGCCTCATAGGTGTATCCGGTATATATCCAAAGGTCAAGTCCGGCGGACTTGATTTTTTTTGCCAGCTCAAGAAGAGGGACTGCCTGCTCCATCGGTTCGCCGCCGGAAAAGGTGACACCCTGAAGCAGGGGATTATCCATTATCTTGGCAAAAATTTCATCGGTATCACCTTCATAGCCGCCGGCGTAATCGTGGGATTGAGGGTTGTGGCAGCCGGGGCAGTGGTGAGGGCAGCCCTGGACGAAAACAGTGAAGCGATAGCCTGGGCCGTCGACAATCGAGTCGTCCACAAGACCGGCAAGACGAATTTTCATAGAGTTCATCCTTAAAAAATAGGAGATAAGAAAAATGATGAATCATTTTTCTTATCTCCTTCCTTAATGTAAGTTCAAGGTTGATATCGTCTGTAAGAAAACCGTTAATCAACATTGGTACTTGGCGATTGACAAGTAGGTATACGCAGTCAGAGCCTAGTACCGCTATGTTGATTGCCGTGCGAGAGCTTGCTTTCGTCAGACAGTATTAACGCATCTTAAGCTGACAGGGAGTGCTTTACTCTGTCGCTTTCCTCCGCCCGCTTGGCATTGTTCCAGCGGTCGATAGTACCGACCAAATAGCCGGTGATGCGGCGGATACGCTCAAATTTCTGGGGTCTGAGCTGATAGTCGAGAATTACCTGTCCGTCATCAGCCAGGCTGATGTCCAGAGTGGTGACTTCTTCCTGAGACTGTTCTTTAATGCGCTCGATATAGGCGATGATTTCCTGCTCGGTAATGTTTTCGATACCGGTGACAGTGACGACAGTACCATTGATGTTCATGTAATTCCTTCCTTTCTTAGTTGCCGCAGCAGATACGAGGTATAATCATGCGATGGCGGTGTTCCGCTTCGCTTCGTCCGCACTTGGGGCACACATTGTCGATGATTCCGTTGTAGCCGCAAACCGGGTCGCGGTCTACGGGGTGGTTTACCGAGCCGTAGCCGATACCGGCATCATGCATAGCTCGGATGATTGACTCAAATGCTTTGAGATTCTTGGAGGGGTCGCCGTCCATCTCTACATAGCTGATGTGACCACCATTGGTGAGCGCATGGAACGGAGCCTCAATCTTAATTTTCTTGTGGGCGGCGATGGGGAAGTATACCGGCACATGGAAGCTGTTGGTGTAATATTCACGGTCGGTGACGCCCTCGATGATGCCGTAGCGCTCACGGTCGATGCGGAGGAAGCGTCCGGAAAGTCCCTCGGCGGGAGTTGCAATGAGGGAGAAGTTGAGGCCGGTACGCTTTGATTCATCATCCATTGCCTTGCGCATGTGAGCGACGATTTCCAGACCGAGCTGCTGCGATTCAAGACTTTCGCCGTGATGTTTGCCGGTAAGAGCCTTCAGAGTTTCGGCGAGGCCGATGAATCCCATTGTGAGAGTGCCGTGCTTGAGCACCTCGGCAATCCTGTCATCCGGCTTCAGATTGTCGGAGTCAAGCCAGATTCCCTGTCCCATAAGGAACGGATAGTTGCGGGCAAGCTTGGCGGACTGTATCTTGAAGCGGTGGATGAGCTGACGGACAACAAGAGAGATGACCTCATCAAGGCTCTCGTAGAAAACATTCATGTCACCCTTTGACTCAATGGCGAGACGCTGTAGATTTACGCTGGTGAAGGAGAGGTTGCCGCGGCTGCAGGTAACTTCGCGGCTGGGATCGTATACATTGCCCATAACGCGGGTACGACAGCCCATGTAGGCGACTTCACTGTTGTAATCGCCAGGCTTGTAGTACTGGAGATTGAAGGGAGCATCCAGGAAGCTGAAGTTGGGGAACAGGCGCTTGGCGCTTGTTTCGATAGCCTGCTGGAACAGATCATAGTTGGGATCGCCGGGATTGTAGTTGACGCCTTCCTTGACCTTGAAAATCTGTACCGGGAAGATGGAAGGTTCACCGGAACCAAGTCCGGCAACCGTTGCCTTAAGCAGATTGCGGATGACCATACGGGCCTCCGGACTGGTGTCGGTACCGTAGTTGACGGAGCTGAAGGGAACCTGAGCACCGGCTCGGGAATTCATGGTGTTCAGATTGTGGATGAAGGCCTCCATTGCCTGGAATGTCGCCTTGTCAGTGGAATCAAGGGCGGCAGCTGAAGCGAAATCGTGAGCCTTGCCGGCTGTTTCCGGACTGATAGGCTGGAAGCCGTTCTTTGCCTGATGCTCAGGCAGCCACTTTACAAGAGCTGCCCTGAAATCATCGGCACGGCTGATTGTAATATCAACACCGATGTTATTCTTTATAGCCTTGGAGAGGAGCTGCGCGTCACCTAGGGAAAGACCGCAGGTGATAACGAGGTATTCTGCCAGGCGCTCAAAATACTGCTTGCGGAAGGTCTTAACGACACCGCCGGCCATTGCATAATCAAAGTTCGGTATGGACTGACCGCCGTGCATTTCGTTCTGATTGGCCTGAATAGCAATGCAGGCAAGAGCCGCATAGGAGCGAATGTCATTCGGCTCTCTAAGGCAACCGTGACCGGTGGAGAAGCCGCCCTTGAAAAGCTTTATAAGGTCAATCTGACAGCAGGTTTCCGTCAGCATATAGAAATCCTTATCGTGGATATGAATGTCACCGTTGGTATGAGCGGCGGCTATATCCTTGGGAAGGATGCGGCGGTCGATGAAATACTTGGAGCCTTCGGAGCCGTATTTCAGCATGGTACCCATGGCTGTATCGGCGTCAATGTTAGCGTTTTCACGCTTGATGTTTGCATCCTTGGCCGCCCGATAGGTGAGCTCATAGTATATATCCATGAGGTCAGTTTCCGCCTCACGAATCTGAGTGTGGGCATTGCGGTAAATGATGTATGCCTTGGCGGTAGAGGCGAGATTATTCTTAATGAGAGCGCGCTCTACGGCATCCTGAATATACTCAACGCCGGGAGCCTCTACATCGGCAATCTGCTTTATTACCTCACGGGTGAGCTTGTCAAGCTTGGCAGCGTTGAGGGTTTCATCGGTTGATTCGGCGTTTGCTTTTTCAATAGCGTTTCGGATTTTAGAAAAGTCAAAGGGCACAATGGTACCGTTTCTTTTCTTGATATTAGCCGGTTCTTTGTTCATGAGTCTGTCCTCTTCCTGTTCTGGTGACGGTATAGTCCGTCAGTTATGTCCCGGACTTGATTGTATACTACATATTGTGGTATGTCAAGGAAAAAACAGGGATTAAACACAATATGTTGTGGATTGACATATCGGACTTTTCCACTAAAAATGGGGGATTTTTATCCTAATGTGTGGATAATAGGTGGAAAAGCGGTGGAGAAAAATGTGGGTAACGGACAGGAGCGTAGCAATCACGCGGAGATAATCATGTGGATAAAAATGGTCACTTATCCACAATGGTGGATAAGTGACCGGTGGTTTTGTGGATAACCTGTGGATTGTCAGTGAATAATCTGCCGGACCGGGAATGGTATTTCGATATTTTCCTGACGGAAGCGATTTATTATGTTTTTGATTATCGTGTGCTTGATTAGCGACTGAGCGTCTATACGGTCAGTAGTGACCATGAGATTAAAGTTGATGGAGAAGTCGCCCAGTTCGGTGAAGCGAATGACAGGTTCACCT
>JAFNYY010000057.1 GCA_017383125.1 Schwartzia sp. (in: firmicutes) | reverse complement strand
GGACAGGGGACGGCGGCTGGAGCTTCTTGAGTATATCCGCCGGTCTGATATTCAGAGTATTATTACCGCTACCGACAGGGCTTACTTTGATGGGGCGATGGATTGTATTCAGGCGGTTTACAGGGTGAGGAACAGCGTAGTGGAGAGGGGTTAATCCATTTTTTATAAGATGTGATTTACTTAGCTAATATTGTCTGATGAAAACCCGCTTGCGCTCGGTTATCCACGCAGCGGTACTAAGTTCCTGCTGCGCATGCTTGCTTGCAGGTCACTAAGTACCGGCGTGTATAAACGGTTTTCTTACAGACAATATTAACTAAGAATTTACATTAAGGAATGCTCACCTGAAGGTGAGCTGTCAGTTAAACTGGTATCTAGGTGATTTTTCCTTAATGTAAAATCTCGTGAATAATAATATGTAAGAAAACTGTTAATCAACATTGGTACTTGACGATTGACAAGCAGACTTGCGAAGTCAGAGTCTAGTACCATTATGTTGATTATCAAGCGAGAGCGAGTTTTCGTCAGATTATATTTACGAGTAAGTCAATTAAAATAATTTATTTATTGAATTTAGACTTTATAAATAAAGCAGGCGGTGGACATGGCAGAAACCGAAAGGATAAGCAAAACAGAATCTTTCAAGGAAATCATGGGCCGTCTGTATATGTCTTCAGGAGGTGCCAGCCTCCGGAGCCGACGGGCAAAGATATCAGCCGAGTATCGGCGGCAGCTGGTCATGGCCCACTGGTCTGAGATAGTATCTCCCACCGTATCGGCTCACGCTGTACCCCATCATTTTTCTTTTGATACTCTGTTCATCAGCGCCCAGGCCGTATGGGCGAATCAGCTTGTATATCTTAAGAGAGAGCTGATTGACAAGATAAATGCCTACACCTGCGGTGAGACTGTGAAGGATATCAGATTTACCGCCTGGGAGGATATAAAGCAGCCTGTTATAAAGAAGGAGCAGACCGGGAAAAGTCCGGCGGCTCCGGCAGATGAGATAATTTGCGGCGAAGTGGACAGGGATGAAGCAAAGCAGACTGTTGACAGACTGATGGGTACGGCCGACAGAAATCTAAGGGATCGGGCCGAGAAAAGTCTGGCTATTGATATAACAAGCCGTAGGAGGAAGCTGAAGGAAGGCTTCATAAAGTGTCTCGGCGGCTGCGGGACTCTTGTTCCGCCGGAGGAGGGCTACTGCTCAGCCTGTATCGTGGTGAAGCATGATGAATACCGGCAAAGGATAAGGTCTAAGCTGATAGCCTGTCCCTGGGCTGGATATGCCGAAGTAAACAGCTTCGTGAAGTGCCGTCCCGAGGAATACAACAGGGTAAGGCAGGAGCTGCTGCGGGAGCAGGCGGCGAAGGTACCCTACAGAAAAGATACCGATACTCCTGACACCTATACACTGGAAGAGTATGTACTTGTGATGCTCTACAAGAGTCTGCCGCTGGAAAGGCTCAATAATGTGGTAATGAGCAAGTACCTTTATGAATTGAGATACGATTTGAAGGGTGGGCCTTATCCGACTTCAAAGAAGAAAAGGCTCCCATTTCAGGGGGCTGTCACCGAAGGTGACTGCGGCAACAACTGATCGATATAGAAGGCTCCCCTGAAAGGGGAGCTGGCGGCGAAGCCGCCTGAGGGGTTTTACATATGAAATCACATTAACCCCTCCGGCACTTCGTGCCACCTCCCCTATAGGGGAGGCTACGAGAACGATTATAGGAAACCCCTCCGGCACTTCGTGCCACCTCCCCTACAGGGGAGGCTACGAGAAGGATTATGGGAAACCCCTCCGGCACTCCGTGCCACCTACCCTGAATGGGAGGCTATTAGATTGATTATAAGCTATTGTTTCACATGAAACAAAAGGAGGAAAAAATGGCAGTTTCAGATAAGATTGCAGAAAAGCTCGGTCTTGATGATATGATTGAGAAGCAGGAGGGCGCTCTCATTGATTCAAATGATGACAGCGTGGAAGTAGAGATAGATGACTCGGTAACTGTAGGTAATGAGGTATTGGGCGCTGAGCTGACAGCCGTTGCCAGCACCGATTATACCGGTGCCGATATTACCGCTCTTGACTTCCCGGAAAATGTCCGGGTTCGTCCGGGTATGTACATCGGCAGCACCGATTATCGCGGACTTCATCACCTTGTCTACGAGGTCATTGATAACTCTATTGATGAGGCTATGGCCGGCTTCTGCAACAAAATAGGCGTAACCATTCATGCAGACAACTCCATCACCGTAAAGGATAACGGCCGTGGCATACCGGTAGATATGCACGAGAAGGGAAAGCCCACTGTCGAAATAGTTCTTACTGTCCTCCATGCAGGCGGTAAGTTCGGCAAGAAGGGCGGCTACAAGGTTTCCGGCGGTCTTCACGGCGTCGGTGTTTCCGTTGTTAATGCTCTTTCCTCCAGCCTCACTGTCACCGTCCAGCGTGACAATAAGCTTTATGAAATCGGCTTTACCAAAGGTATAACCAGCTCCAATCTGAAGGAAATCGGCGCTGCCCCCGACGACAGCACCGGTACTACCGTTCACTTCCTGCCGGACTGCGATATTTTCTCCGTCAGCGTTTATCAGTACGATACTCTCAGGAAGCGCATCCGTGAGCTGGCCTTCCTGAATAAGGGTGTCAGCATCAGCCTCACCGATGAGCGTACCCTCGATGAGAATGGTGCCTTCAAGAGCGAGACCTTCTGCTATGAGGGCGGTATCATCAGCTATGTTGATTATCTGAATCAGAATAAGACTCTCATCCATCAGAACCCGATTTACTTCAACGGCAAGAAGGATGACACCATTGTCGAGGTTGCTCTCCAGTACAACGATACTGATCGGGAGAATCTCCACAGCTTCGTAAATAATATAAATACCGAGGAGGGCGGCACCCATGCAGCCGGCTTCCGCGGTGCTATGACCAAGCTGGCCAATGACTATGCCCGCCGTCATAAGATACTGAAGGACAAGGATCCAAACTTTGAGTCCATAGATGTTCAGGCGGGTCTGGCAGCTATCGTCAGCATTAAGATTCCCAATCCTCAGTTTGAGGGTCAGACCAAGACGAAGCTGGGCAACAGCGAAGTCCGAGGTATAGTCAGCAGTATTGTAGTCAAGGCTCTCGGCGAATACTTCGAGGAAAATCCGCCTGTCGTCAAGGGTATCCTTGAGCGTATGGCGCTGGCACAGCGGGCGCGAATTGCCGCAAAGAAGGCCCGTGAAGCCGTCAAGAAGCAGAATGCACTGGAAATCTCCGCTCTGCCGGGCAAGCTGGCTGACTGCTCTCTCCATGATCCTACTCAGAGTGAGATTTACCTGGTAGAGGGTGACTCCGCAGGCGGCAGTGCCAAGAGCGGCCGTGACCGCCGTTTCCAGGCAATTCTTCCGCTCCGTGGCAAAATTCTCAATGTTGAGAAGGCAAGAGCCGATAAGATTTTTGCCAACAATGAAATCTGCACCATGATCACTGCTTTCGGCAGCGGTATCAATGATGATTTCGATTTGTCCAAGACTCGCTACAGCAAGATCATCATCATGACCGATGCGGATGTCGACGGTGCTCATATCCGTACTCTGCTGCTGACCTTCTTCTATCGCCACATGAAGCCGCTGATTGAGAACGGCCGTGTATATATCGCCCGTCCGCCTTTGTACCAGATTCGTAAGGGTCGTAATCACTGGTATACCTACTCCGATGAGGAGCAGGAGGCAAAGCTGGATGAAATCGGCCGTGACGGCATCACTGTCCAGCGTTATAAGGGTCTCGGTGAGATGAATCCGGAGCAGCTGTGGGAGACTACCATGGATCCCGCAACCCGTACCATGATGAGGGTTGATATGGAGGATGCCGAGGAGGCAGACCGTCTCTTTACCGTTCTCATGGGTGACAGGGTTGAGCCGCGTCGCAGGTTCATCGAGGAAAATGCCAAGAACGCTAACGAGATTGATGCTTAACCTTTAATCAGTTTAATGACCTTCCCTTTATATAAGAAAAGAGGGATAATGATGATATACTCGAAAGAAAGTATAAAAAATATTACTGTCCCTATTTTTAAAAAGCATAAAATTGGCAGAGCATATCTTTTTGGTTCTTATGCGAAAAATATTGCTAATGAAAACAGCGATATTGACATAAGAATTGAGAAGGGAAATCTTAAAGGAATATTTGCCCTTAGCTCTTTACTTATAGAATTAGAGGAAGCATTGAAAAAGAAGGTTGATTTGATTTCTGCCAAGCCTGAACCGGGAACAATATTCTACAAAAATCTTGAGAATGAGGAGGAGCTTATTTATGATCCTTTCTCAGCGTGATTTACAGCTGGTTCAGTATATTCTGAAGCATTGTGATGAAATAGCAGATGTGATTTCTATGTGTAATGAAAAATAAAATTTTTTAGCAAATCACATCTATAAGAATGCTACTGCAATGGCATTGCGGACCATTAGTGAAAATTCCCGCAGTCTTTCCGATGAATTTACGGCTGGTAATCCTCTAATTCCATGGAAGGAGCTTAAGGTAATAAGAAATATTTTCGCTCATGCCTATGATACGAGAATAGATTTTGAGATTATTTGGGATTCTATCAATGAGGAAATACCGGTTATCGCAGATATGTGTAGAAATATACTAAAAGATAATGGTATAGAGCCACTAAAAATAGATAAGGCTGATTAAAGTGATTAGAGAAATAGTAAAAGGTGAGCAGATTTTTGTAAAAGCCAAGCGGGCCGCCAAGAAGGATATTCAGGTGGCCAATGACCTGGAAGAAACATTAAATGCTCACCGTGATAAATGCGTAGGAATGGCCGCCAACATGATAGGGGAGAATCTGGCTATAATTGCTGTGCGGCAGATAGATGAGGATCAGCTGCCGGATGATGAGGGAAATGTTCCGGCCATCATCCCGCGAGGCAACGATATTATCCTCATGCTGAATCCTCAGATAGTGAAGCAGGGTAAACCATATCGGACGGAAGAAGGCTGCCTCTCTCTGGATGGGGAGCGGGAAGCTGTCCGATATGAGAATATCACCGTAACCTATCAGGACAGACAGCTGAAGAAGCACACTGAGAGCTTTTCCGGCTTTACTGCCCAGATCATCCAGCACGAATGTGACCATATCAATGGCAAGGTAATTTGATAAGGAGTGATAATATGTCTAAAAAAGCAATCGCCATTATGACCAGCGGCGGAGACAGCCCCGGTATGAACGCTGCAGCCAGAGCCGTTGTCAGGACTGCTATCTATGCCGGTGTTGATGTATACGGCATCAATAACGGCTACAAAGGAATGATTGAGGACGATATCATTCAGCTAAATGGCAAGAGCGTCAGCGATATTATCCAGCGTGGCGGTACATTCCTTGGCACTGCCCGCAGCAAAGAATTTATGACTCCCGAAGGTCGGGCAAAGGCTTATGCCAACCTCGAAAAGCGCGGCATCAACGGCCTCTGCGTCATCGGCGGTGACGGAAGCCTCCGGGGTGCTGCTGCATTGGCAAAGGAGCACGGCATTTCTATCGTTGGTCTGCCCGGTACTATCGACAATGATGTATGGGGATCTGACTACACCATCGGCTGTGATACGGCTGCCAATACCATCATTGATGCCATTAACAAGCTGAGAGATACCGCCAGCGCTCATCGCCGCTGTGCTGTCCTTGAGGTAATGGGCCGCCGCTGCGGCTGGCTGGCTATGGTCACCGGTATTGCCGGTGGTGCCGAGTACATCCTGGTACCGGAGGTAAATTATGACCTTGAGGAGATAATCTCAGAGATTAAAGACCTCTATGAAAACAATAAGAAGCGCTACATCATGGTAGTGGTTGCCGAGGGTGCCGGCAAGGCTGTAGATATTGCCGAGAAGATTCAGCAGGAGACCGGTATTGAAACCCGTCCTACCGTCCTCGGTCATGTTCAGCGGGGCGGTTCGCCTACCATCCAGGATCGTATTAAGGCAAGTCAGCTCGGTGAGCAGGCAGCTCTTGCCCTCATCGGCGGTATTTCCAATGTGGTCTATGGCTTCAATGCCGGTCGGGTTGTGCAGATTGACCTCTTTGATGCGGTAAATAATAAGAAAACTCTTGATCCGGACTATGTACGCCTTGCAAGAGTTCTCCAATAATTTTTTTAAAAATTTTACTTACCTCATACAGCAGCATATCTAGGCGTCTTATCCTCAGTGGAAGTAAATAAGGCTCCCCTTTAGGGGGGCTGTCACCGAAGGTGACTGGGGGGTGACAGTATAATAGAGTTCCTCTTATTATTCACCCCTCCGCTTCGCTCTGCTCAGCACCTCCCCTAGAGGGGAGGCTTAATGATTAAAAATAATTCCCCCATATCATTTGTGTAGTTTTTATCGGAGGTTTTATCATGGAAAAAGCCAAGGTTTATTTTACCGATTTCGTCACCGGCTACGGCGGAACTCCGCTGCCTCAGAAGCTGAAAAAGCTTGCTGAGAAGGCAGGTCTGGCTGATATTGATATGAAGGGCAAATTCGTTGCCATTAAGATGCACTTCGGTGAGCGGGGAAATATCGCCTACCTCCGTCCGAACTATGTAAAGGCTGTAGTTGACCTTATCAGGGAAAAGGGCGGCAAGCCCTTCGTTACCGACTGCAATACTCTCTATGTCGGCAGCCGCAAGGAAGCTCTTGAGCATCTTGACACGGCCTTTGAAAACGGATTTAATCCACTCAGTATCGGCTGTCATGCTATTATCGCCGATGGTCTGAAGGGTACCGATGAAGCACTCCTCCCTGTACCGAATGGTGAACTGGTGAAGGAAGCAAAGGTGGGCCGTGCATTGGCAGACGCTGATATTATCATTACTCTCACCCACTTCAAAGGTCACGAAATGGCCGGCTTCGGCGGCGCCATCAAGAATATCGGCATGGGCGGCGGCAGCCGGGCCGGTAAGATGGAAATGCACTGCAACGGCAAAATGGTGGTAAAGCAGGAGAAGTGCGTAGGCTGCGGCAAGTGCGTATCCATTTGCGCTCACGGCGCCCCATCTATCACCGACCACAAGAGTACCATTGATATCAATAAGTGCGTAGGCTGCGGCCGCTGCCTCGGCCTCTGCCCCACAGACGCCATTGTTCCGCAGGAATGGAGCAGCTGCGAGAAGATGAACCTCCGAATGGCTGAATACGCTGCCGCTCTGGTAGCCGGCCGTCCTCAGTTCCATCTGAGCCTTATTGTAGATGTATCTCCGAACTGCGACTGCCACCCTGAAAACGATGTACCCATCCTGCCGGATATCGGTATGCTGGCCTCCGCTGATATGGTGGCAATCGACCAGGCCTGTGCAGACCTCTGCTGCGCTGCTGAACCGCTGCCGGGAAGCCAGCTGGCCAAGAATCTGGAGAAGGACCCCGAAGGCTGCAAGGGGCATGACCACTTCCACAACAGCACCCCAAACTCCGAGTGGAAGAGCTGCCTGGCTCACGCTGAGAAGATCGGTGCCGGTACTCGTGAATACGAGCTTATCAAGCTGAAGCTGTAAAAATAATATATTGTTGCCTGACGGTCCTCAGCGGTCGTCAGGCATTTTTTATATTTAATTATTATCGGCAATTAGAAGCTGGTCATCTGCTGTTTTCGGTGGATGAAAAGGTAAAAAATCAGGCGTAATGATATAGGCTTCTCTTAGTATACATAACCATAAATTTAGAAAGAAAAGAGGATTGTGAATACTGGATGGGATGAGTGAAGACTATTGTTTCACATGAAACAAAATTGGGGATATGGGGATAAATTTTGTGGAAAAATAATTTTATTCACAAGAATATAATTATTTGATAGAATAAATGTGAAGCTGTGCTAAAGAAAATTATAGAGAATAAGACGAGCTTGTAAGAATAAAAGAGGTAAAATTGGAATGAAGCGCGTGCTTGGAATATTTGTAGCTGTTTTGACGGTAATGATGTATTGTGTGCCGGTCATGGCCAATGAACAGATAAAGGTTCGGGTAGGCTTCCCCCAGTTCCAGGGATTTTCATATACAGATGAAAACGGTGAGCGAAGCGGATACGGATACGACATGCTTCAGATGATTGCTCCTTATGCCAACCTTACATACGAATATGTGTGGAAAGAAAATTACGAAGAAATGCTGGATATGCTTTCCCGTGGAGAGATAGACATCATTGCCCCTGTCCACAAAACACCGGACAGGGAGGATAGATTTCTCTTTACCGATTCGGGTATTGGTACCAGCAGTATCATCATCACTGCCAATAACAGCAATTTCAGATATTTTGCCGGACGGCCCGGTACCTATGACGGTATCATCATCGGTATTATGGAGGGCAACAGTGTTGAAGATGATTTGAGTAAATTTGCCAGGATAAATAACTTTGGCTATGTGGTTAAAAGGTATAATAATTCAGAAGCTCTTAATGATGCGTTAAGTCACGGTGAGGTTGATGGACTTGTGACCCGTGACTTTCGACGACTGAATGCGGAGGAGACTCTGCTCCAGCGGTTCAATGAGGAAGCTGTCTACATAGCGGGAAATAAAGACAGCCTGAAAATCATAGAGAGAATAAACGAGGCAATCAGCCATCTTGATATAGATAATCCAAAATGGCGCGAACACCTCTATCAGCGTTACTATGATATGTCCAGCGGCAGGACTGATTTTAGTCTGAGCCTTGATGAGCGTATTTATCTGATCCGCTCGGAGGAGAAGCCGCCGATAAAGATTTTGCTGAATCCGGATGCAAAGCCTTATTCATATATCGAAAATGGGAAGCATAAAGGTATAGTTTTCGATATTTTTGACGATGCTGCACAAAAATTTTCTCTAAAATACGAGGTAATTAAGACAAAGGATACCCTTGAATTTTATAACCTGTGCCAGCAGGGAGTGGCGGACATTATCGTCGACTACCCAGGCTCTGCCTATTCCGCTGAGAAAAACGGGTACAATTTGACCGATACTTATTTCAGCGGACATATGGCCGTACTATACCGGGCAGACACGAAAACCTTCAAAACAGTAGCCGTAAAAAAAGGAGCCGAAGGTATGACCAGCGGCTACAAGAATCTGTATGAAGGAAAGAAGCTGATTGAATTTGATAGTGTAAATGAATGCGTGGAGGCAGTAAAATCCGGTATTGCCGACGCTACCTATATGTTTACCTACAGTGCGGCCTATCATGTTGCAAATGACTACAGCAATGTCATAAGGTATGAGCCTGTAATGGGAACGAATACACAGTTCCGCATGGCAGTAAAAAAGGATGCCGATGTGTCTCTTTATACGCTGATGAATAAGTACACTCTCTCCGTATCAGACAGGGCGATAGTGGGGGTGGTCAACCGATATCGTATCAGAGATGAGGAGTCAATGCTGGTTTACATCTATCGGAATCCCATCAAATTCAGTATCGCCGTACTGATTACTGCCATCCTGCTGGCAGGCAGTCTGCTTGGCTACATGACTCACAAGCGGGATAAGAAGCAACGGCTGGAGCTGGAGAGAGCTTACAATGAAGCAAGAGAAGCCTCCAGGGAGGCGATGCGGGCCAACAAGGCAAAGTCGGATTTTCTGGCTAATATGAGCCATGATATCCGTACCCCCATGAACGCCATCGTTGGTATGACTCATATTGCTAAGAAGAATCTGGAGGACAGGAAGAGGGTAGAGGACTGCCTAAACAAGATAGATGTATCTTCCGGACACCTGCTGGCTCTTATAAACGATGTACTGGATATGAGCAAGCTTGAGGACGGCTCTATGCCCATTATCACTGAGTCGGTTGACTTGAAAAGGGTACTGGACGAATGTCTGACGATGGTTTCTTCTCAGGCAAAGGAAATGAATGTGTCCATCATCACCCATGATGAGCAGACTCCGGAGCGGCGGTTTGTAATCTCCAGCTCCCTGCGCCTGAGACAGATATTTATAAATATCGCTTCCAACGGTATCAAGTACAACCGCCCCGGCGGAAT
>JAFNYY010000056.1 GCA_017383125.1 Schwartzia sp. (in: firmicutes) | reverse complement strand
CTTCTACTGGATAGGAAAAGCCCGTAGATGTAAAGCCTAGCTGTTCTCCGGCCTTGAGAATATTTTCTGCGTTGGAGCCGTTGCGGCTTACATTGGCTATCTGGCGGAGTTTTTCCAAGGTGAGATGGCGTCCGTAGTACCTGATGACGATGCCGAGAGACGCAGCACCGCATTCGGTAGCCTCCATTTGCAGCAGTACCGGCGTTTTAATCCGGTTATTGTTTTTATCCTTCATCAGTCATTCCTCAGCCACTGACCGAGACGGTCAAAGGCCTTTACCAGCGGGGCTTTGCGACGGGTAATGGCAGTAGCGGTACAGGTCATGCCTGAAACGATTGTATCCGTTGCCCCCCGGACAGATGTCCAGAGGTAGCCGCTCTTAGTAGCGGGGTCAGGAATAAGCTCTACGATGGCCTCCATGACGGCACCACCATTTGACTGAACCACCCATGAAGCAAACTCGCTGTTGCCTGTCCAGTAGCGGACCCTGTCACTAGTGACCGGGTAATCGGAAATGGCGACGACGCGCCCAACCAGAGCACCGAATTCTTCCTGATCTATGGAACCGGGAGATACCTGAACAGTGTCTCCGAGCTTTAGACGATTGCCTTTAAGGGCGGGGATAAAAATGACAGCCTGAAGGGAGCCTGCGGCCTCATTGGTGATACGGATATCATAGAGGGGCTCGCCAGCCTGCACAAGATCCCCTTCTCTGTGGCGAACATTTATAACGACGCCGTCGTGGGGAGAGGGAACTTGCATCTCATCGTGGAGCTGGTCTCGGAGGACGGCCATCTTGGCGGCAAGAGACTGGCGTTCCTGCTCACTTTGCGTATTCATGGATTGATTGTAATCGCTGTAGAATTCCCGCTCCAGATCAGGCTGGCTGATAGTAGCAACAGACTGTCCCTCGCTGACGGTATCGCCAATCTTCAAGTTCAAATTTTGAATGCGACCGCCCCGCAGGGGAGTGATGGTGGTGGCTCCGTTTGTGTTGACGATGATACCGAAGCCTTCGACCTTTTCCGCCATGATGCCGAAAATCGACCAAATAAGGGCGGAAAAAATAATAACCAAAACAGCTGACAGAGCAACCCAACCTACAGAGGGGACAATGGCTAACAGCTGAGTGGTGTCAGCGGGTTGGCGCAGCTTTTCCAGCGCCTTCTGCTGGAATAATGACTGGTTATCGCTCATTTTCTTCATCCTTCACAATCGGCTGAATCGTCATTTTGTCTGACAGGGAATTGATACCTATAGAGGCGACCAGTTCACCTTCAACAAGACCGGAAATTATTTCTGCATAGTCTTCGTTTCTTATTCCCAAGGATACGCTGCGGGAATGGATAACATTGTTCTCATCCACTACAAAGACCGATTCCTCACCGGCGGAGTTTATATTGCGGATGGCTGACACAGGGAGAACCAGAGTTGTGACGGGAGTAGTGCTTCCGATAATTACATTTCTGTATGTAGTTGGCTCCAGAAGACCGTTCTGATTTTGGACTTCCCAATGAAGCTCGCGGTAGCTTGCTTTCTTTGAGAAAGCCGGCAGGATGTTGTGCAGCTTGAGCTTAAAGCGGAGAGGGTCAGCGTCCGACCGGGTGTGAACATGAACCTTTTTGGGGCCTTGAATAATATTGTTTTCACTGTAGCTGATATTGTGGGGATATGCCTTGAATGCCACCATATAGGGCTTGATTTCCATATAGTAGTCATTGTTGCCGGTGGCAAAGCTATGGGAAAGATCATCCGGGAAGGATGACCGGCCGAATAGTTTATCGGTGTTGGCAAGAAGAAGCAGAGGCATTTTAGCTTGTACCACATAGCCCTGCCGGTGATAGATGTCCATGACAACACCATCCTGGGGGGCAGTTATTATCAGCTTTGCGGCACGGTCGTCAGCTATAGTGGCTTTGGCGAGGGCGCTGGCCATCTTTGCCAATGCAGCCTTGTGATTTGCCATGGCTGTATCGTATTCCTTCTGGGAGACAGCACCGAGACCTATCAGGTATGTTTTGCGTTCCAGCTCTTGAGAGGCATTGGTGAGGGCAGCCTCTGCCTCTGATACAGCAGCCTGAGCGTCAGCCTGCTCGGAGGGAGTTTCTCGTCGGGTCAGCTTCATGAGAACATCGCCGGCCTTCACTGACTGACCGATGACTACCGGAACCTCTGCGACTGTACCATCAATCTCCGCACGAAGGTCAATCTTCCATTGGGCTTGAACCTCTATATTTGAGACTTCATAGGCAGCGCATATTTCACGCTTTTTTACATGGTAGCAGTCGACCGAGAGATGGGTAGCTTCAAACAGCTTGGTCATGTGGCGGCTTCCTGCCTCATTGATGAAGATTGCATAAGCAGTCAGCAGGAGAACAAGCCCGATTATAATATAGAAGGTTTGCTTAAAATAGCGGTGATCGTTCAATGTTATCCCCCCGAAAAGGCGGTGCCTCTTAAATATTTATGCAAATGGAGCTGTGATACTATCGGTTGTTTCTGTCGGTTATTATCAGTCGGCGAGGCACAAGCTCCCTCTTTGGTGTGTCTCGCATAGCGGAGGACAGGGCGACAGTAAGCAGTTCGCCCCTTATCTCTATTATCAGCTTGTATTTTTCGATAAGCGTGGTCAGAGCAGCAGCTATTTCTTGCGAGTCATATCCCTCAGCCGTCAGTGCCTGTTCCAGCGTCGCCCTTCTTGTGGCGGCAATGCAGCGGCGGAAGATTACGCCGGTAAGACCGGAAATAGAGTAGAAGTTTTCCTCGGCCACTCTGCGAAAATCCATCAATTCAATGGACTGGTCGTTGTCAGAGGGCGTATATTCCAAGCGGTCCCTGTTCTTTGCATAGGTTTCCCGCCAGTTATTTATTCGAGCGCCGACCTTTTGATGAGCCGGAGATTTCCTTTCGACGCAGATATGCCAGCCTCGTTCCTCTGGTAGGGAATTAAGATACATAAAGGCCGTATCTTCGATGAAATCGCTGCCGTATGGATATACTGCATCGTATACCGGCAGGTACTCAATCTCCAGTTCGTAAGCGGCTGGATTTTTCCAGTAGGTGCAGTAGCGGTCGTAAACAATGTGGATGAATTGCATTGGTGGAGGAAGATGGGTGATATAGGGAATGTATGAAGCCAGCTCCTCATAGGTTTCTTCCGTCTCGTTTGGGAAGCCACCCAGCATGTGCCAGATTAGCAGAAGCCCCGCTTCCCGGCAGCGCTTCAGCAGCTCTATGTGGCGGATGCCATGGTTGCCCTTGTTCATTTCCTTCAGGATATCGTCCTGTAGGTTTTCTATGCCGGGCTGGATGAGGCATATTCCGGCATCGGCCAAAAGCTGAATCTCGTCGGCTTTGAGATTGGATTTAACCTCAGCCATAATCTGATAGCTGCTTATGCCGGCGGCCCGCTCGGCAGCCATGACAGGAAGCACTTCCTTGAAGTGTTCGGGAGCCAGAATGTTGTCCGTCAGCTCTATTCTATTTATTCCGTAGCGGTCGACGAGATATTTCAGCTCGTCAAGACAGCGCTGGGGCGATTTAGTCCGATAGTGGTTGCCTGCTGAATTAAGCCCGCAGAAGCTGCAGGGATTTGTATCGTGCCACCAACAGCCCCGGGAAAATTCGACCATCAGCACCGGGCGTGAATACGACTCCAATCTGTACTTTTTCAGCTGCTCGAAGTAGTCATCGTAGTCTGGGTAGGGGATGGTGTCAAGGTCTTTTGTGCGGCGTACCGGGTATTCGGTAATGCCCTTCTCCTTATAGAAGGACAGGAGCTTTTTGGTCATGGCACCATAGGGCAGCTTGTCCACGGGAACATCAGCTCCATATTCCATCAGCAGGCGGCACAGTTCGCCGAAGCATTCATCAGCCTCTCCAGAAAAGGTGCAGTCGATGTCTGCTACCGTCCGGCAGATTGCTGCGCCTGATTCAGCGGTGCAGTTGGCACTACCCATAACAGTAATTATCGAGGGATCCCGCTGCTTTAGAATTTTTGCCAGAGCAAAACAGGCATTATTCTGGTAAAGCATCGAGGACATACCAATAATTTTCGGCTGTAGAGCGAGAATTTTGTCCGCCAGCTGGTCAAGATAGTCTGGAATTCTCTCGATCATATAGGAAACTGCCCGGCGAACGTTTTCCAGTACCGCAGGGTCAAAATGCCGGGCGGTAGCATAGTCTACCCGGTTAATATATTCGTCGATAGTGCAGTTAATCAGGTCGCCATGAGCAGCCCTGGCAAAAATATATTCCGGTGCCATGGCAAATTGGGGAAAAATGGAATTTATCTCTACATACAAGGCCGGGTCCGTGGTTTCGCCCAGCATCATGCTGCCGTAAATGACCTTTGAGGAAATATTGTCCTTAGTTAGAACCGCCTTCAGCAGGCTCAGGGAAAGGACGGTGGCACCGTATGAATTGAAGGGAACATCAACCAGACAGACCTGTATTGGATTATCGGACATAAATGCTTCTTCCTTTCGGTATAGGGAAAAGGCCTGTGCGGTGAACGGAT
>JAFNYY010000055.1 GCA_017383125.1 Schwartzia sp. (in: firmicutes) | reverse complement strand
CTGCAATGAAACCCGAAGCGCCGTGTACTACAGGTACACAAGCAAGGGGTTCGAGCAGCAACGCAGACATGCGGAAAAAGACCGAGCGAGAATTAGCAGGTGTGGCACTTCTCGTACAGCCCTGCCTCTTTCAATACCTTTACAGCCAGCTCACCCATATCGGCAACGGTATCAGCGACCTGAATACCGGCAGCGTTCATAGCCTTGATCTTATCGGCTGCAGTACCTTTGCCACCTGCGATGATGGCACCGGCATGACCCATGCGCTTGCCCGGAGGAGCCTGACGGCCAGCGATGAAGCCGACGACCGGCTTCTTCATGTTCTCTTTAATCCACTTGGCAGCATCCTCTTCGGCAGTACCGCCGATTTCACCAATCATGAGGACAGCCTCGGTATCCGGGTCATTGTTGAATTTCTCAAGGACCTCAATGAAGTCGAGACCCTTGACCGGGTCACCGCCGATACCGATAGCGGTGGTCTGACCGATACCGGCCAGAGTCAGCTGATAGGCAACCTCATAGGTGAGAGTACCGGAGCGGCTGATAACGCCTACATGGCCCTTCTGGAAAATATGGGTGGGCAGAAGGCCAAGACGGCACTCATCAACGGTGATGATACCCGGGCAGTTAGGACCAAGGAGCTTGGTCTTCTTGCCTTCCATATAGCGGCGAACCTTTATCATATCCTGTACGGGAATATGCTCGGTGATGCAGCAGATGAAATCAAGGCCGGCATCTACGCCCTCCATGATCGCATCGGCAGCGAAACGGGCCGGTACATAAAGCATACCTACATTGGCACCGGTCTCCTTTACGGCATCAGTTACGCAGTCAAATACCGGAACGCCGAGAACCTTCTCGCCGGACCGACCGGCCTTTACACCGGCAACAACATTCGTGCCGTAGTCCATAGAAATCTTAGTGTGGAATGCAGCCTGCTTACCGGTAATGCCCTGGATGAGGACCCGGCTGTCTTTATTTACAAAAATACCCATGTCCGTTCCCTCCTCAAGCCTCTGCCTGCTTTGCCAGCTCTACAACCTTCTGGGCGCCCTCGCTCATGGTCGTGGCAACATAGACCATGGGCAGCTTTGCCTCGGCAAGGATGGCACGGCCTGCTTCAACATTGGTACCATCAAGACGAACTACTACCGGCAGCTTCAGGCCGATAGTACGGGCAGCCTCTACGACACCGCCGGCAATGACATCGCACTTGTTGATGCCGCCGAAGATGTTTACGAATACGCTCTTTACCTTGCCGTCGGACTGCATGATGCGGAAAGCCTCAGCAATCTTCTCTACGGTGCTGTCACCGCCGACATCAAGGAAGTTTGCCGGCTCGCCGCCGTAATACTTGATGATATCGACAGTAGCCATAGCCAGACCTGCACCGTTTACCATGCAGGCAACATCGCCGTCGAGGGTAACATAGGAAAGACCAATCTTACCGGCAGCCAGTTCCTTCGGATCCTCCTCGGTGTTATCGCGGAGAGACTCGATTTCCGGATGACGGAAGAGTGCGCTGTCATCGAAGTTCAGCTTGGCGTCGAGAGCGATTACATCGTTCTCCTTTGTGACGACAAGCGGATTGATTTCTGCCAGGGAGCAATCCTTGGCGACGAAAGCCTTGTAGAGATTCTGCATCAGGGTAGTAACCTTGCTGATGACCTCCGGCTTGAAATTCATCCTGTATGCCATGCGGCTTGCCTGGAAAGGCATGAGTCCGACAGCCGGGTCGATGGTTTCCTTCAGAATCTTTTCCGGACGGGTAGCGGCGACTTCTTCAATGTCCATACCGCCTTCCTCGGAGCCCATCATTACGACACGGGCAGAAGCACGGTCAACGACGAAGCTGAGGTAATATTCCTTCTCGATATTGGAGCCTTCCTCGATGAGGAGACGGCCTACTTCCTTACCGGCAGGACCGGTCTGATGGGTGACAAGTACCTTACCGAGAAGCTCTACTGCATATTTCTTGACCTCTTCTACGCTCTGAGCAAGCTTTACACCGCCAGCCTTACCGCGGCCGCCGGCATGAATCTGGGCTTTGACGACCTTAATGCGGGTGGTCAGATCCTTGGCGACACGACCTGCTTCCTCGGGAGAGAAGGCGGGAGCGCCGTTCGGCACCTTTACGCCAAATTCTCTGAGGATTGCTTTACTTTGGTACTCATGGATATTCATACCTTTTCCTCCTTGATACATTTGGTATTAACCGAGAAAATTAACAAAAAATTCGTGGTTTTCTTTCTGTTTTGTAATATTTGTTAAGTTTACAATAAAAAAAGCGGAGCGTCAAGGCGATACTCCGTGTTTTCAAGGCTTTATTTAAGTATACATAAAGCATCATCTACCGACTCAGCCACTCCCCTACTCCTTTGTTTAGACCATCTATGGAATGTTCTTCCCAAGGCCCCCTTTAGGGGGGCTGTCAGCGAAGCTGACTGGGGGGTGAAGTTCAAATCATCCTTTTCTCAATATCCCACGGATTTCGACCAGTCCTTTTTTCTAGCTCTATATCAATCATTTCACAGACACCCTTAAAGTTATCCCTGATATCAAGATTGGAAAAGCGAATGACCAGCAATCCGTACTCACTCAGCGACTCTGTTCTTTTCCTGTCGTAAATCTGACCATCTTTCGTAAAATGCTGTGACCCATCAATTTCAATCACTAATTTTGCCTTGCCGCAGTAAAAGTCAGCTATGTAATTATCAATTGCTCGCTGACGATAAAATTTTACAGGGTAACTTCTAAGATAGTCGTACCAAAGATGCCGCTCCTCCGGAGTCATATTCTTGCGGAGAGTGCGGGCATTGCCGCAAAGCGTGTGATTGTATCCGTCATGGTATTCGTACTTCATATTAGAATCACCCCTCCGACCTCGCTCCGCTCGGCCACCTCCCCTAGATGGGAGGCTTTGAGACCAATTAGCAGTCTCCCCTCCGACCTCGCTCCGCTCGGCCACCTCCCCTAGATGGGAGGCTTT
>JAFNYY010000054.1 GCA_017383125.1 Schwartzia sp. (in: firmicutes) | reverse complement strand
GTAAACTCCTGCCGATGGGAGGGCAGGATGGCAGTATGCCAGGGGAAGCCCAAAGGCTTCGAGAAAAGTGCCGTCACCGCAAACCAGTCGGCAATACCGCCCACCAGCGACGCCTCCGCCACAAAGAGTAGCCACGCCGACCACAATGACCGGCAGGAAAAATCAATAGCCAACGCCGACAGGAACACGACAAAGGCAAACAGCAGCACCTTGTCAGCGGCATTAAATCCCTTCTTCATGCTGCCACCAGCCTTCCTGCCATACTGACGATGACATAGAGCAGACCTCCGGCAATACCGCCCACTACCGAGCCGTTTATCCGGATTATCTGCAAATCATCCGCCACATAGTTTTCACTTAATTCGACAAGCTCCTCATCGCTCAGCTCGTCCAGCCGCTGTCTGATAAGGTCGATAATGAAATCGTGATGTTCCTCCAGCTGTCCGGCCAGATAATCCTTCACAAATTCATCCAGCCGCGCCTGCCAAACTCGATTTTCCGCAAACTCTGCCAGCTTCTCGGCTGTCAGCCTGCGGAAATGCTCACGCCAGACAAAGGAACCGGTCGAATCCCCCTCGCCGCCGAAAGACTGACGCATCATGGAGGCTAAAAGTCCGGCAATCAGCTCCGGCGCAGCAAGCTCCTGCTGCTTCGCCGTCAGGATAGCCGTCAGCTTTCCCTCTGTTTCCGCCGCAGTGATGTGCTGGCTTATCCATGCCACAAGCTGCTCATGGGCTGGAGTGCCATTCTGCGCCATCTCTGCCAGCTTCTTGTCTGCGGCCTCGTTCATCAGCTCACGGATACGCTCCGGAGTAAGCTTTGCCATGCCCAATGCCATCTCTCTCATTGGATTGCCATTGGTATAATCCCGGCGCAGACCCTCCGCCTCAGACAGCAGTACCCGCTGTATCTCCTCAGCATGAAGCAGCTCACCACATAGTGAAGCAGCATAGTTCGCCAGAATATCCGGCCCACCGATTTCCCGGTCGGTCATATCATTGAGGCCGTGCTGCACCAGCTTTCCGGCAGGAATGGAAGCAATTATATTGGTGATGACTGGTGACAGCTCTCTTGCCAGTCGGTCAATATCCACCGAAGCAAGAGTCTTTACCCCCGCCGACTCTATGGCAGCCGAAATTTTCTCCCTGCCGCCCTTCTCATTTATATAGGAAATCATCATGTCAGATACGCTCTCACGGTTGATGATGCCCTTTATCTTCTCCACACCCAGCAAATCACGGCCGCAGAAATCAACGAGCGCCTCCATGATGCGCTGACGGTTTTTCTTTAGTATCTCTGTCCGCCAGCTTATACCAAGGGGGCGATGAAAGAGCGCCGTCACCGCGAACCAGTCCGCCAAGCCACCGATCGTGGCCGCCAGTGCGCCGTGATACAGCAGACCATAGCCGAACGAGTCAGGCTCATTCATGGTGAGCACCTTGCCAACCACGGTCAGGACTGCAAAAAATATCAGCACCAGCAGGGCTTTTTTCGCCTTGCCGCCGGCCTTTTTATCTGTCGTCATTATGATTATCGCTCCTTAAATTGAAGAAATGATATTTCCAGTTACAATTATACTATAGATTTCTTCGGTAAACCACAATAGATAATTAAAGGAATAATAAATACATAAAACGACCTCCGAAGCAGTTTGCTCTGTCTGCGGAGGTCGTTTGTCATTGTAGGTCTATAGGGAAATAAAATGTCTGTCAAGCTGAATGCAGCATAAACGGCCCGTAGGTATGTCTTTGGTATCGCCTACACCCAAAAGCCTCCCATTTAGAGGAGGCTCGGGCGGACAAGTCCGCCCCTACGGAGAAGGTGGATAGGCAAAACGAGACCGTAGTTGCCCCGGTTTCCCGCAGGGAAACACTGCGAAGCAGTAACGACCTTCTCCTTTGGAGTTCGATAACATAGTTATTGCCCTTATATAATCTCATCACTATTAAACAACGGAAACCCTTGATATAACTGGGTGTGCAAAGTTTAAAGGCATCAACAAATCGTCAGATAAATTACTGCTTATAGCCATTAATCTTAGCTAATTTTTCAAAATAAGGTACGAATAAGGTGTCAAACACCTTATTCACAGCAATCTTTCTATCAACTTATACACACTCAGTAACGTGATTAATTAAGTGAGCATCTTCATTATAAAATCTATCACCAAATAATTTTTTTATACTTTTATCCTGTTGCTATTGCTTTCTACAAACGCAAACGCTTCCGGCACCTTAGTTGTCCAAAGTCGTTCCGTTTTCAATCCATGCCTTTCCAGCATTGCCCTACAATCCTTTACTTTCAATTTGCAGAAGTCGGTTTTAAAATTACGAACTCCATTACTTCGCGTTAAATCAACAACATTTTTTACATCTGTACAGCGCACTAATTCATCTTCTAAATTAAGAACCTGCGGCAGATACACTATATACAGCCTACCGCAATATTT
>JAFNYY010000053.1 GCA_017383125.1 Schwartzia sp. (in: firmicutes) | reverse complement strand
CCTTCTCGCAGAGAGCGTACAGCTCGTGTCGGCTGTAGATTTCCTCATGGCAGGCTATCTGCAGCACACTGTCTGCCGAGGTGTAGACGATAGGCTTCCGCGTCCTGATATGCTCCTCGCCGAAGTCATGAATGACCTCAGTACCGGAGTACGGCTTATTGCAGAGCACACCTATGCCGAAGGCATCTTCAAGCTTGGCAATAAGCTCCGGCGGAAACCCATCCGGGAAGGTAGGCATTGCCTGCTCGCTGACTATGCCGGCTATTTCCCAATGACCGGTAACGGTATCCTTGCCCCGGGAGCTTTCGGCCATCCGTCCGAAGGCCGCAGTGGGCTCTGCCGCCGGCTCCGCTCCCAATGCTCCGTTTCCTGCAATATTATAAAGTCCCATCTGCTTCATCCGAGGCACAGAAAAACCCGGCACCTCAGTCACTGAACGGAGAGTATTCACATCTCCGTCTCCGAATTCTGCCGCATCCGGCAGCGCCCCGCAGCCGAAGCTGTCCAGCACGATGAGAAAAACACGCTTTACATCCATCTTATTCACCCCTCATTTTCCTGTTCGGCATCCTGTGCCTCTATTACATACCCAAATAAATACCCGAGATAATCAGACAATCATCTCGGGCCGCAACCCGTTCACATCGTCCGGGTAAATTCTCTTTGCAGTGTCCATCTCAGGACGGTTATATACTTTTCTCTTCATTATTTAATGTACTTTTATTTTACACCCATCCACCCACATCGTCAACGATAGCCAATCTGTGATTGTCAGTCCCCTCGCAAAAAACTCCAAAAGAAAACACATTAATGTTTCCCCATTTCATAAATTTGATATATAATACAGTAGTAAATATTTTTCTGTAATAACCCGGAGGAATACAAAATGAACACCGAAATGCTAAAGGTTCGTCCTCGTCGTCTGAGAGTCAGCCCCACGCTCCGCAGCATGGTTCGCGAGACCACTCTCTCCGTGACGGATTTCGTCTATCCCCTTTTCGTCGTCGCCGGACAGAATGTTCACGAGGAAATCCCCTCCATGCCCGGCGTATACCATCTGTCTGTAGACCGGGCCGTTGAAGTAGCCAAGGCTGCTGCCGCGCTCGGCATCCCCTCTGTTGAAATCTTCGGCCTGCCGGAATACAAGGATGAAATCGGCAGCTCTGCCTGGGACATGACCAGTCCTGTCCAGCGGGCTATCGCTGCAATCAAGAAAGAAGTACCGGAGCTGGTAATCGTCGGCGATGTCTGCCTCTGCCAGTACACCAGCCACGGCCATTGCGGCTGCCTTGACGGAAAATATGTTGACAACGACAAGACTCTGCCCCTGCTGGCCAAGATCGCTGTAAGTCAGGCCGATGCCGGTGCCGATATAATCGCTCCCTCTGACATGATGGACGGCCGTGTTGCCGCCATCCGTGACGGTCTCGACGAGGCAGGTCATCATAAGGTCTCTATCATGAGCTACGCCGTAAAATATGCCTCCGGCTTCTACGGCCCCTTCCGTGACGCTGCCGACAGCACGCCGCAGTTCGGAGACCGCCGCCAGTATCAGATGGATCCGGCCAACATCCGCGAGGCTCTCAAGGAGACTATGCTTGATGTAGAGGAAGGCGCAGACATCATCATGGTTAAGCCGGCTATGGCTTATCTGGATGTAGTAGCCAAGGTCAAGGAAATCACCGACTGCCCCATCGCCTGCTACAATGTCAGCGGCGAGTATTCCATGATAAAGGCTGCTGCTGCCAACGGCTGGATTGATGAAAAGCGCATCACT
>JAFNYY010000007.1 GCA_017383125.1 Schwartzia sp. (in: firmicutes) | reverse complement strand
CGATAAGGAATAAAAATAATTTGTAAACCTAAAAGCCTGCTGCACAGACTCAACTGTGCAGCAGGCTTTTTCTATCTATCCATATTCATACGACAAAAGGGCCAGAGAAAAATGATTTCTTATTTTCCCTGTCCCCTTTATTTTTTTCCATTATTTTTTTGCCCGCTCTTCAAAGATGTACTTGGAAGCTCCGGGGGGCTGCTCGCCCTGCTTAATAGGATAGCTGTTATTGAAGCAGGCGTAGCAGAGGCGCTCCGGATCAATCTTGTCAAAGGATTTCTTCAGGCCATCCAAAGACAGGAAGTGAAGTCCGTCTGCGTCGATGTATTCTCTGATTTCCTCCACGGTCTTTGTCGCCGCAATAAGCTCCTTGCGGACGGAGGTATCTATGCCGTAGTAGCAAGGATAACCAATTGGAGGAGAAGATATGCACATATAGATTTTCTTTGCTCCCGCCTCTCTCAGCATCTTTACGATTTTGCCGCTGGTGGTGCCTCGGACGATGGAATCGTCTACGATAATGATATCCTTTCCTTCTACAACACTCTTGATGGGGTTTAGCTTAAGACGGACGGATTTCTCACGGCTCTTCTGATTCGGCTGAATGAAGGTACGGCCGATGTATCGGTTCTTCAGCAGTCCGGTGACAAAGGGGATGCCGGACTCAAAGGCAAAGCCGGTAGCCGCAGCCGTACCGGAGTCCGGTACACTCATAACCACATCGCCCTTGAAGCCGCTCTCCCTTGCCAGCATTCTGCCCATCATGAAGCGGGCATCATGGACACTCTGACCGTCGATAATGGAATCCGGACGGGCGAAGTAAATATACTCAAATACGCAGGAAGCCGTCTGCTCACCCATTGCAAAGGGGATAGAACGCAGACCGGTTTCATCAATGGTAACGATTTCACCGGGGGCTACATCTCTGACGAACTCTGCCCCGATCACATCCAGACCGCAGGTCTCGGAGGACAGTACCCAGCCATCCTCAAGCTTGCCGATGCAAAGGGGCCGGAAGCCCTGCGGATCTCTGGCACCTATGAGCTTGTTTTCCGTCATTATGGTAAGGCAGTAGGCTCCCTTTACCTGCTTCAGGCTCTCCACGATACGCTCCTCAATGCTGCCGGCCCGGGAGCGGGCGATAAGATTGAGGATTACCTCGGTATCAATGGAGGTCTGGAATACGGAGCCGCTTTCCTCCAGCTTATGACGAACCTCTGCCGCATTGGTAAGATTACCGTTATGAGCAAGGCTCAGCTTGCCGCCGGAGTAGTTTGCGATGAGGGGCTGAGTATTCATCAGCAGACTGGAGCCGGTGGTAGAGTAACGAACATGGCCGATAGCAATGTACTGATTCTCCATGTGCGGGACCTGATGGCGGAATACCTCATTAACAAGACCCATTCCTCTGGTAACATCCATCCACGCACCGTCGGTATAGGCGATGCCTGCACTCTCCTGTCCTCGGTGCTGAAGAGCCTGGAGTCCGAGACAGGTATACCCTGTCACATCGGCACTGTGGGAATATACGCCAAAGACGCCGCATTCCTCATGCCATTTGTTTCCCATGATTTCTACCATTGTTTTCTCTCCCTTTTGATTTCACCTTTTATACACCCACAGGACAGTCTATAAATCAAAAATCACCATTTTACAGTACCGCCCATAAACGACCGTATAGGGCGGATGAGGTGCGGGAATAATCCCTCACCGCAGACCGCCCTTACGGAGTTAAAATATAGCTTTTTATTACTCTACATCCTGCAGTGCGTCGAAGTCTTCTTCACCGGTGCGAACCTTTACTACCTTGTCCACGCCGTATACGAAAATCTTACCGTCACCGATGTGTCCGGTGTAGAGGGTCTTCTTGGCAGTTTCGATAACATCTGCCACAGGAATCTTGCTGACGACGATTTCTACCTTTGCCTTCGGCAGGAGGGTGGCATCGATTTCAACACCACGGTACATCTCGCCGGCACCCTTCTGAATGCCGCAGCCCATTACCTGAGTAACGGTCATGCCGGTAACACCCAGATCGTTCATGGACTTCTTCAGGGGCTCGATACGCTCCTGCTTGGTGATGATGACGACCTTGTGGATACCGGTGGAAGCTGCCAGGCTGCGATCGACTACCGGTACGGAAACTGCCTTCTCAACTGGAGTAGCGGTCTCGTAATCGTCATTTCCGAGGTCGGTGTTTTCGTTGACATCCATCAGCATGGTGTTGGATACATCGATGATGGAGAAGCCGAGGTAAGCGGAAGCAAGACCGTGCTCGGTAGAGTCAAGACCTTTGATTTCTTCTTCCTTCTCTACGCGAAGACCAATAGTAGCCTTGATGACAGAGAAGACGATACCCATGGTAACGAAGGTCCAGGCACCTACAGCAGCTACACCGATAAGCTGAGTGGTGAGGAGCTTCATGCCGCCGCCGTAGAAGAGACCGACCAGCTCGTCGTTGCCGGGAGCTGCGGTAGTAGCAAAGAGGCCGGTAGCGATGGTGCCCCATACACCGTTGAGGCAGTGGACAGCAACAGCACCAACCGGGTCATCAATGTGGAGAACATAATCAAGGAACCATACGCCGAATACTACCAGCAGGCCGGAAACAAAGCCGATTATGATAGCGCCGAAGGCATCGGTTACATCGCAGGGCGCGGTTATAGCTACGAGGCCGGCAAGAGAGGCGTTGAGGGTCATGGAAATATCGGACTTACCGAACTTGACCCAGGTATAAACCATAGTTACTACAGTGGCTACAGCCGGAGCAATGGTGGTGGTAACGAAGATGGAAGCCAGCTGCTCTACACTGGTGGCAGCGGCACCGTTGAAGCCGTACCAGCCGAGCCAGAGGATGAATACGCCGAGGCAGCCGATGGGAAGATTGTGCCCCGGGAAGGCGTTTACCTTTACAACATTGCCGTCCTTGTCATAGCTGAACTTGCCAAGACGAGGTCCGAGAATCTTCGCACCTACCAGAGCGGCAATACCGCCGACCATGTGGATGGCGCAGGAACCGGCGAAATCATGGAAGCCCATCTCAGCCAGCCAGCCGCCACCCCAAATCCAATGTGCTTCAATGGGATAAATAAGACCGCTGATGATCGCGGAGTATACGCAGTAGGAAAGGAACCTGGTGCGCTCTGCCATAGCACCGGAAACGATGGTTGCGGTGGTAGCACAGAACACGAGGTTAAAAATGAAGTTGGACCAGTCGAAGTGAGCATAATCGGAGAAAATGCTGAAACCGGGCTTGCCCAGCAAACCCATCATATCTTCACCGAGAAGAAGGCTGAAGCCGATGGCAATGAAGGTAACTGTGCCGATACAGAAGTCACCCATATTCTTCATAAGGATGTTACCGGCATTCTTTGCTCTGGTGAAGCCGGCCTCTACCATAGCAAAGCCCGCCTGCATCCAGAAGACCAGTGCTGCTCCCAACAGGAACCAGACTCCAAAGACCTGATCGCTTATCGCTTTTGTAATTTCAACAGACATACACGATTCCCCCTAAATCATTTTGAAAGCAAAAAAGGTGCTCGGATACGATTCGTATCCAAGCACCTTTGCTTTACGGATTGCAGTTTACCACTGCCCTTTACAATTGTCAACAAAAACTTCAAATTATATTGTATTTCTGTATACCGGATTTTGAAAGTTCCTGTTAATGCTTCTGATCATAGGTCCGATACATATTGATCGGCTCCGGATTCGGAGTAAGATTCCAGACACCGCAGGGGCAGACAGCAGCACAAATGCCGCAGCCGATGCACTTGCTGGCATCGGAGACATATTCCCACTTGCCATCCCCAAGATCAATTCGGCTTATAGCCTTCTCCGGGCAGGACTCTATGCACATCCTGCAGTCACGGCAGGTACCGCAGGAAATGCAGCGGTTATGCTCGTCAGCAGCTGCCGGAATATCGCAGTGATGGCACTTCTGGAAGTACGCCTTATTCAGGCGCTCTGCCGGAATTACAGGCTTCTTCTCTATCGGAGTAATCGGCTCATTATTCAGGTACTGATTTACAGCCTGAGCAGTGCCGATACCGTCACCGATAGCATCGGTCAGAAGACCCGGCTTGATAACATCGCCGACAGCAAAGACACCCGGCATAATCTGCCTCTCGTCATTGGTAACGAGCCAGCTGTCGTTATAGGTCTTGATATCCTTATCCTTCGGCAGGAAATCAAGTACCGGCTCCTCACCGATGGAAACGATAACCTGATCGGCCGGAATGAAGGTACCATCCTCAGCGGTTACACCGACTGGCGTAATCTTGGAGAGCATAAAGCCGGTTCTTACCTCACCGCCGAGAGCACGGAAAGCAGCCAGCTCCTTGGCAGATGCAGCCGGTCTGCGGCGGCAGACGGCCACGACGGACTCAGCACCCAGCTTGTAGGCACTAACAGCCACGTCCATACCGGAGTCGCCGGCACCCAGTACAACTACACGCTTGCCGGTACGGGGAGTTTCACCGCGATTCAAAGCCTTCAGGTATTCAAGGCCCATGGTGAGATGCTCGATGCCCTCCCAGTTGGAGAAGCAGCGATTGCGGCTGCCGCCGACAGCGACAACTACCGCGTCATTATTCTTCTGCAGCTCTTCAAACCTTGCTGCATCTACAAGAGTCTTGGGGACGAACTTGACACCGATAGACTCGATGCGGGCAAGCTCCTTCTCCAAACGGTCATGGGGCATACGGAAGCGAGGTATAGCCTGCTCAATCTTACCGCCTACCTGCTCGCCGTCATCGTATACGGTGACGCTGTGACCCTTGCGTCGAAGCTGCCATGCTACGGACAGACCGGCTACGCCGCCGCCGATGACGGCTACATTCTTGCCGGTTTCTGCAGCGGGAGCAGCCACCGGAGTCTCGGCAGACAGGATACCGAGGGCGCCAATCTGAACGGATTCGTCAACTGTGCTGCGGGTACAGACCTTCATGCAGAGATTGGGGCAAAGAGTACCGCAGACAGAAGCCGGGAACGGAGTATACTCAAGAACCAGCTTGGCTGCTTCCTCGAGCTTGCCTTCACGGATAAGCTCAAGGCGCTTCTGAGTAGGAATACCGCAGGGGCAGCTGAATTCACAGGGTGCTGCGTACTTGCCGTTCTCCCACTGAGGAACTCTCAGGCGGTAGAGTCCGGTGTTTACAGTATTTATTACAGTGCCATCATCGACAGCAACATCAGCAAACAGACCATCCTTGAACCAGTTTTCACGGCGGAAGGAACGAAGATCCGGAGCCTTCTTGGGCTGATGCTCTTCAAAGGTCAGAGGACGGAGTTTCTTCCACTGGCTCCAATCCGTGAGGCGTTCCTGCAGCTCCTCGCGGTCAACTGCCTTCAGGAAAGTGGGCATTCCCTCCGTCAGGAATGCGATATCCTCTTCATCAAGGGATGCCTCGATAATATCATCAGGATAGCCGGCCACATTGCCTCGTACATAGACAACGCCGCCTACCATGCCTACGCAGGGACGCTCGCCGAGGATAGAGTCGGAGTGCTCCTCACCGACACCGCAGACTACAGCCCGGCCGCCGCCCATGAATTCAAAGGAGAAGCTTCCGGTGCCGTTCAGAATCCACAGCTGGGGCTCTTCATAGAGCGGGTCATGCTTCATGAGGGAACCGGTACGGGTACCGGCCCGGCCGCCAATATAAATCTTACCGCCGGCAGCACAGTGACCGGCTGTATCACCGGCATCTCCGCGGATAGTGATGATACCGCCGGAATTCAGCCAGCCGGCATCAGCGGATACGGAGCCGTGAGCGAGGATTTCCGTATTGGGAAGGCACATAGAGCCGAGGCGCTGACCGGCATTGTTTACTTCAAAATGCAGGGTCTTGCCGTCTTTATTCCAGAGCGGTCCGCCAATATCATGCTGACCGCTGGCGTTAATGTAAAACTCTGTTTCGCCGTCTATAACCGCTGCCTCAATTTTCAGCAGCAGGTCTTCGGTGGACATACGCTCATGGCCGATAAATGTATCTATGCTAAACATTGTTTTCTCTCCCTTCCTGTCAGCATGCGTACTGGATGCCAAGCTGATCGGCAATAGCCTTGTCAGTTGCTACCAGTGCGTCGCTGCGGCCTACCGGCAGGCTGCTGTTGCCGATAGGAGCCATGAGCTTCTTCAGTTCCTGGTCAAATGCCAATACATAGTCGACAATCTTCTGTGCGCCCCGGTCTACATCAAGACGCTTTACAAGTCTGGGATCCTGGCTGGCAATACCTACCGGGCACTTGCCGGTGTTGCAGGAGTTGCAGCGTCCGTTCTCGCTGCCGATGCAGCCGAGGAGCTGGATGAGGATACGACCGCAGAATACACCGTTGGCACCGAGGCAGATGAGCTTGAAGGCATCGGCTGCCGCATTTCCGGTGAGACCGATACCGCCGCCGCCGTACAGAGGAATCTGACCGGCTTTACCTTGGGCAACAGCTGCCATATAGCAGTCACGAATCTTGGAAACAATCGGATGACCGGTATGGTCAAGGGAGATTTCATTTGCTGCACCGGTACCACCCATGATACCGTCGAGGAAGAAGCCGCCGCAAATCTTGTACGGGTCACGGAGAAGGTTGTTGTATACAGCTACGGAAGTAGCGGAAGCGGCGCACTTGATGGCAACAGGTACCCGGAAGCCAAAGGCTGCATTGAGGGACAGATGCATCTTCTGTACCGATTCCTCAATGGAGTACAGGCCCTGATGGTTCGGAGGAGAACTCAGGGTAGCACGGGGTACACCGCGAATTGCCTGTACATGCTCGGCAACCTTTGCTGCCGGCAGAAGACCACCGTCACCAGGCTTTGCGCCCTGACCGATTTTGATAAGGACACCGGCCGGGTCGGTCTTCATGTAAGGCATTGCCTTGATGATTCTGTTCCAGCCGAAGTGACCGGAGGCTATCTGAATGAAGAAATACTTGAGGTAGTCAGACTTCAGAAGATTTACTGGCATACCACCTTCACCGGAGGCCATGCGGATAGGCAGGCCGCACTTCTCATTGAGGTAAGCTGTGGCCAGTGCAATGGCTTCCCATGCTCTGGTGGAAAGTGCACCGATGGACATATCGGAGAAAATCAGAGGATAAATCCACCGTACCGGCGGAACCTTCTTGGTCAGCTTCAGCTTGCCGTCTACTACCTTCACCGGAATCTCCTTGGAGTCAAGGACGCGGCCGAAGGGTGCTCTGATATCAAAGGTGTGACGGTTGGCATCCAGCGAGGGGTCGGTCATCTGAGAAATACGGCCGACGACGATTTTATCAAGGGTGTGCATGGCATTGAGATTTGTACGGCCGCCGCGCTTGATGGGGCCGGCATCTCTGGAGAGCAGATCCTTGCGGGGTGTGGGATTCAGCACCGGCTTGATGGCATCATTGGGGCAGACACGCTCGCACATACCGCAGCCGCGGCAGAAATCTGTCAGGCTGGCGACCTGCTTGATGACGGTGCGTACTTCATTCTTCTGTACCGGGTTTGGCTGTACACCTTCGGATATGGTGACAGACTGACGGATGACTACCGGCTTGATAGCATTGAAGGTACAGCCGGCAACACAGCTTCCGCAAAGAGTACACTTGGAGGGGTCATGCTGAATTATCCAGGGCAGGTCACTGACTGCCACATTCTGTACTTTTATTGTCTCCATCTTTCTACCTCCAGGTTGTTGTTAACAACGATAGTTTCTCTTTCGCCGGGGTATATATCCAGTGCCACATTTCTATCGGGCATTATGTAATTCAGACCGACTACATCCGAGGACATGCAGACCATGTTGTCATCGCGGCCGATGACGATGGGACGGAGCTTCTTGCTGTCGCAGCAGGTCATCATGCGTCCATCCGGCAGGCCGGCAATGATGGTGTTCGGTCCGTTGATTTCCAGATGAGCAAGGGATTCTCTGATGGACAGCAGCACATCCTTGTCCTCACGCTTCTCCATCTCGGTGAAGGGCAGCGGCGTGATAACATGCTTGTAATAGTTCAGCGGCCACTTCAGCTCATGGTGAACATAGTGGAGAGTGTAGAGGAAATTCTGAGAGTCGGACTCGAAGCCGATGTAGCCTCTGTTCAGAGATTTCTGCAGCTGGCTGTTCTTGGTGGTGAAGGTATTTTCGCCGTTGGCGCAGAGGGTGTAGCCCTGCAGAAAGAAGGGATGAGCCGCATAACGGACAATGGCGTAGTTGGTATTCTGACGGCACTGAACGATGATGTTCTTTGCCATGAGAGCTCCGTTGTCATCCCAAAGGCGGAAGTAGGTAGCGATATCGTGGGGGTCACCGATTTCCTTCAGGGTCAGGACATCCGGCCAGAAGGAGTAAACATAACCCTCCCCTGCCTCAGTCAGCATCTTGCGGAGGGCAAGGCGGGTGTCCAGCAGCAGTGCCTCCTGATCCTCAAACTTGTCGTAATGAGCAGGATAGTCATAGCAGCGGAAAATGTAGAAGGGCATGGGGACGATATCCAGACCGGGTTTCTTATCCGGTACCGGAGTCCAGGAGGACAGCTGTGCAAAACCAAGGCTGTCCATGTATTCTTCAACCATGCGGGCACCTTCCTTGGTGCAGGCCAGCGAAAGCAGCGGCTTGTCCTTGTACGGAGCAAAAATGCCGTACAAATCCTGCATGACCATTGCAAAGCCCGAATTATCATATCCTTCCTGCTGAGGCAGCATAAGTGCCAATGCTTTTGAAGGACTTACCGGGGTTGTACTCTTTATGGAACCGATTCTGCACATAATGTATCTCTCCCTTTTCTTGCGATTCCCTTATATTGGCAAATGTTGTTTTTGTTCGCACATTGTATACAAGCAGTATAATTATGCATGACAAATTGCGGTTTTATTATAATTCTGCATATGCTTTTGTCAATTCTTATCAATTATGTATTCAATATAATTAAAAAATACACGAAAGTGCGGAAATTCTCACAGTTGTCAATGTCTGTTTTAGGTTATTCATCGTGATTTTTTATAAAATTTCTGACCCAAAACCGGAAAAATAAAGTCCATACTGTATACAAAGTTACAATCAAACAGCGTTTTGAAGCCCAATTCAACACGCAAACCAAAAAAGAGGCAGTGAAAAATGAAAATCATTTCTCACTGCCTCTACCATAATATAAATGCTGATGAATAATGTCTGTAAGAAAACCGTTTATCTGCACCGGTACTTAGCGACCTGCGAATAAGCATATGAAGCAGGAGCCTAGTACCGTTGTGCAGATAACCGAGCGCAAGCGTGTTTTCGTCAGATATTATTCACAGCTCATACAGTAAACGCAACAGAATTACGCCTGCAATGCCCCTACCAGCTCATTTACATGAGCGACCTTCTGCTCATCAAGGTAAGCGGCAATGCCATCGGCGATCGTCATTGTCACGGAAGGATCTACAAAGTTCGCCGTACCGACGACAACAGCGGAAGCTCCAGCCAGCAGGAACTCTATGGCATCCTCGGCAGTTGAAATGCCGCCCATGCCAAGGACAGGAATCTTCACGGCCTTAGCTACCTGCCAGACCATCCGCAGTGCCACCGGCTTCACGCAGGGGCCGGAAAGTCCGCCGGTAATATTGCCGAGGACAGGCTTCTTCGTCCTGATGTCAATGGCCATACCCATGAGGGTATTGATGAGGGAAACAGCGTCAGCGCCGGCTTCCTCCACGGCCTTTGCCATCATGACGATATCCGTTACATTGGGAGACAGCTTCAGGATAACCGGTTTCTTTGTATGAGCCTTTGCTGCCCGAACAACAGCGGAGGCCGCCACCGGGTCGGTACCGAATACAATACCGCCCTCTTTGACATTGGGGCAGGAAACATTCAGCTCGATGGCGGCTACGCCGTCAACATCCAGCATCTCGGCCAGAGTACCGTAGTCCTCGGTAGTGCTGCCGGAGATGTTGACGATGACATTCATGTTGTACTTTTTCAGCCGGGGGAGAGTTTCCTTCAGGAAAACTTCGGCACCGGGGTTTTCCAGACCGATGCAGTTCAGCATACCCGCCGGAGTCTCAGCGATGCGTACACCCTCGTTGCCGCGGCGCGGCAGGAGCGTGGTACCCTTCACCATGACGCCGCCAAGGCGTTCCAGATCAACGAAATCGGCAAATTCCTCGCCGAAGCCGAATGTACCGGAAGCAGTGATGATAGGAGTATTCATGTGAATGCCGCAGATGTCCACGGCAAGACGCGGATCGTAGGTCATGCGAAAACCTCCTCCCCTCTGAATACGGGGCCGTCCTGACATACATGAAGGCGACGGCCGTCGGTACTGTCAATATTGCAGGAGAGGCAGGCGCCGAGCCCGCAGGCCATACGCTTCTCCAGGGAAACCTCGCAGGGAACGCCCTGCTCACGGCAGATCTCAAAGGTCTTTTTCATCATGATTTCCGGGCCGCAGACAGCCACCCGGTCATATTTACCGGTAGCAAGAAGCTCCGGCAGAACAGCAACAGTAAAGCCCTTTGTTCCCATAGAGCCATCATCGGTAGTGATGTGCATTGCCTCAGTGGCCGGCTCATAGTATTTCGTCCAGAAAAGCTCGCCGGCATTGCGGCCGCCAAGCAGTGCTTCACAATGCTCAAGCCGCTCCGCCAAAAACTTGGTCGGAGCAAGACCCATACCGCCGCCGACAATGAGTACATTGCCCGCAGATGTATCGAAGCCGTGACCGAGCGGTCCGAGAATTGAGAGGCTGTCCCCTGCCCGATATCCGGTAAGCTTTGCCGTTCCTTTGCCCAAAACGCGGTAGAACAGCTCAACAGTCCCCTGCTCTGCATCGGCACCGGCAATGCCCAGGGGACGGCGAAGGAGCAGACCTGCTCCTTCTACCAGCACCTGTACGAACTGACCCGGCTTTGCAGCCTGCGCCAGCTTCGGGGCCTTTACCGTGATGTGCCAGACACCCTCAGATACCTTCACATTTTCTATTACTTCAGTAATGTGGTTTTCTTTTTTAGTTTCAGGCAAGATCGTCACCGCCTCCAACATAGTCCTGAACTGCCAGAGAGTAAACAAGGCGTCGCTCACGCATGAAGGTCAGCACGCGCAGTACCTCCCATGCCGTGTCAAGAGATGTTAGGCAGGCGATGCCGTGCTCAACGGTGGCACGGCGAATCTTGAAGCCGTCGTTTGCGGAGTGTTTGCCCTGAGACAGTGTATTGATAACCAGATTTATCCGGCCCTGCTTAATCATCTGAATGATATCGGCGCTGCGCTGATGCACCTTGCCGACAATCTGCGCATTGATACCCATGGTACCAATTGCCTTTGCGGTGCCTTCGGTTGCAACAAGGTTGAAGCCGATGTCATAGAAGGCCTTGGCCAGCTGCTTCATTTCTTCCTTGTCCTTGTCAGCTACAGTGATGAGGATGCAGCCATGGACAGGGATATTCATGCCGGCACCGAGCATTGCCTTGTAGAGAGCCCGGGCGTAGTGATAGTCGATGCCCATTACCTCGCCGGTGGACTTCATCTCAGGTCCGAGAGCGATATCAACATCGGTCATCTTGGCAAAGGAGAATACCGGAGCCTTTACTGCTACATAAGGACGGAAATCTACCAGGCCGGACTTGTAGCCCTGAGAAGCAAGGCTTTCGCCCATAGCTACCCGGGTGGCCACATTTACCATCTTCACATCGGTAATCTTGCTGAGGAACGGAACGGTACGGCTGGAACGGGGATTTACCTCGATGATATATACTTCGTCATTTACTACAACGAACTGGATGTTCAGCAGACCCTTAACATGGAGGTTAATGGCCAGACGCTTCGTGTAGTCGATGATGGTGAAAATAACCTTGGAGGAAAGGGTCTGGGGCGGATATACGGCGATGCTGTCGCCGGAGTGAACACCGGCACGCTCAACATGCTCCATGATACCGGGGATGACCACATCAACACCATCGGAGATGGCGTCTACCTCTACCTCGGTACCTTCCATATAGCGGTCAACGAGAACAGGGTGGTCAGGGGTTACCTTTACGGCTCTGCCCATGTAGTCCTTCAGTTCTGCCTCGTTGTAGACGATTTCCATTGCGCGGCCGCCCAATACATAAGAAGGACGAACCATGCAGGGGTAGCCGATACGGGCAGCAGCGTCAAAGGCTTCCTGAACGGTGGTTACACTGGCACCCTGCGGGCGGGGAATATTTGTCTCGGTGAGAACTTCGTCAAAGCGCTCTCTGTCCTCTGCTCTATCGATGTCATCAACTGAGGTACCGAAGACCTTTACGCCGGCTGCTTCAAGGGATGCCGCCAGATTGATAGCGGTCTGACCGCCGAACTGGACGATAACGCCCTCCGGCTTCTCCTTGTCAACGATGTTCAGAACATCCTCGGCAGTAAGTGGCTCAAAGTAGAGTCGGTCGGAGATGTCAAAGTCGGTGGAGACAGTCTCAGGGTTGTTGTTTATGATGATGGCCTCAATGCCCATCTCCCTGAGTGCCCAGACGGAGTGAACAGAGCAGTAGTCGAACTCTACACCCTGACCGATACGGATAGGACCGGAACCGAGGACGATTACCTTGCGGGCATCGCTGGTCTGCACCTCGTCCTCCTCCGCATGGAAGGTGGAGTAGTAGTACGGAGTTGCGGCCTCGAACTCTGCCGCACAGGTATCAACCATTTTGTAGCAGGGCAGGATTCCGGCAGCCTTTCGCTGCTGACGGATTTCGTTGACAGACTTCTCCGTTATTTCGGCGATGGAGCGGTCGGCAAGACCCACATCCTTCGCCCGACGCAGGAGGTCATCAGTAAGCGGCATCTGCTCGAGAAGATTTTCCACATCGGTGATGGACTTTATCTTCCGGAGGAACCACTTATCAATCTTTGTAATTTTGTGTATTTCATCGACACAGGCGATACCACGGCGGAAGGCTTCGGCAATAACGAAGATTCGCTCGTCGTTTATCTGAGTCAGGCGAGTCTTGATAGTCTCCCAATCCCAGTCTGCCATGAAATCCATCTGCAGGCGATGAACGCCGATTTCCAGCGAGCGGACAGCCTTCAGCAAGGCTCCCTCGAAGCTGCGGTCGATGGACATTACCTCACCGGTAGCCTTCATCTGAGTGCCGAGAGTGTGGTCGGCATAGACGAACTTATCAAAGGGCCAGCGGGGGAACTTTACTACGCAGTAGTCGAGAGCCGGCTCGAAGCAGGCCTTTGTCTTCTGCGTAACAGCGTTGGTAATTTCATCGAGGGTATAGCCGATGGCAATCTTGGCAGATACCTTGGCGATAGGATAGCCGGTCGCCTTGGATGCCAGAGCCGAAGAACGGGATACACGGGGATTTACCTCGATGACATAATACCGCTCGCTGTTGGGGTCAAGGGCATACTGCGCATTGCAGCCGCCTTCGATACCCAGCTCGCGGATGATGCGGATGCTGGCGGAGCGGAGCATCTGATACTCGCTGTCGGTCAAGGTCTGGGAAGGAGCCACGACGATGCTGTCACCGGTGTGAACGCCTACCGGGTCCAGATTCTCCATGTTGCAGATGGTAATGCAGTTGTCATTGCCATCCCGCATTACTTCGTACTCTATCTCTTTCCAGCCGGCGACGCTGCGCTCAATGAGTACCTGACCAATCATGGAGTACTTCAGACCCTTGATGACGATATCGGTCAGTTCTTCTTCATTGTCGGCAATACCGCCGCCGGTGCCGCCCATGGTATAGGCCGGACGGACGATGATAGGATAGCCTATTTCATTGGCAAAGTTTACCGCAGAGGCAACATCCTCTACGATGGCGCTCTCCGGAATAGGCTCACCCAACTTCTGCATTGTTTCCTTAAACAGCTCTCTGTCTTCGGCCTTCTTTACAGCCATGAGAGGGGTGCCCAAAAGCTCGCACTCGTACTTTTCCAGCACGCCGCGCTCAGCCAGCTGGACAGCCAGATTCAGTCCGGCCTGACCGCCGAGGGTTGCCAACAGACCGTTGGGGCGCTCTTTGGCAATTATCTCCTCCAGAAATTCCGGAGTAAGCGGCTCGATGTAGACCCGGTCAGCAATATGCGTATCGGTCATTATGGTAGCCGGGTTGGAGTTTACCAGTACCACCTCAAGGCCCTCTTCTTTCAGGGCACGGCAGGCCTGAGAGCCTGCATAGTCAAACTCGGCAGCCTGTCCGATAATGATAGGGCCGGAGCCGATGACCATTACTTTTTTCAGATATTCTTTCTTTGGCATGATTACCACCGATACCCTTTCGTCAACATATCCCGGAACTGCTCAAAGAGATAAACATTGTCGTCGGGGCCGGGGGATGCCTCCGGATGATACTGGACGGAGTAGATGGGCAGCTCCTTGTGGCGCATACCCTCTACGGTGCCATCGTTTACATTGATGTGAGTAACCTCCATGGGCAGACCATCCAGAGACTTATCGTCTACGGCGTAGCCGTGGTTCTGAGAGGAAATCTGCACCTTGCCGGTAAGGAGATTCTTTACCGGCTGATTGGAGCCGCGATGACCGAATTTCAGCTTGTAGGTGTCTGCTCCCAAAGCGAGGGACAGCAGCTGATGGCCAAGGCAGATGCCGAAAATCGGCAGATTGTTTTCCTTGTCTGCGGCGATCAGCTTCTTTATGTTTTCAATTATCTCCGGGACATCCTTCGGGTCGCCGGGGCCGTTGGACAGGAATATTCCGTCCGGCTTCATTGCCAGCACCTCATCAGCGGTGGTAGAGGCCGGCAGTACCGTAAGACGGCAGCCAATACGGCTGAGGGAACCGAGAATATTCTGCTTGATACCGAAATCAAGCACAGCCACATGGGGGCCTTCTCCCGGGATTTCGTATGCTTCGGGGATAGTGACCTTCGCCACGACTTCCTTCTCGATAGGTACAGCCATCAGCTCTTTAATTTCGGCCTCATCGGCATCAGCAGGAACGATTATGCCCTTCATGGTGCCGGCGCTGCGAATCTTGCGGGTAACGGCGCGGGTATCCACATCGTAGAGGCAGGGTATTCCCTGTTCCTTCAGGAAGTCCGCCAGTTCGTCCATCATGTGGCAGCTGGAGCCTTCCCGACACAGCTCACCGATGATGAATCCGTTGACAAAGGACTTTCTGGACTGCATGAACCGCTTGGCGATTCCGTAGTTGCCTATCAGCGGATAGGTCAGAGTCACAATCTGATTGCAGTAGGACGGATCCGTGAGAATTTCCTGATAGCCGGTCATACCGGTATTGAATACTACCTCACCGGTGGCTTTGAAGTTGTTCAGGATATGGCCGTGAAATACGGTACCATCCTGAAGAATGATTTTTCCTGAAATATTGCCTTTCAAAATTTTCCCTCCAAGGTGCTTCTCATTTAAGGGAAACAGTTTTTATCATAGGAAAGGCGGCTGCGCTCTGTGCGGAACCAAAGCACAGACCGCCTCTTCATTGAGATACTTATTATTCTTTTATTCTACGATGCCATCTTTCATGACAATCTTGCCGTCAACAATGGTCATGACGGCCTTGCCCTTCAGGTGCTGTCCGATGAAGGGGCTGTGGGTGCCGCGGGTGTAGAACTTCTCAGCCTCTACAGTCCATTCCTTCTCGGTGTCGATGATGGTGATATCGGCTGCGGCACCTACGGCCAGACTGCCGGCCGGAAGGTTGAACACCTTTGCCGGAGCAGCAGACATCCGGTCGATTACCTGACTCATGGTGAGCTTGCCGGTATGATAAAGATTGGTGAGAATAACACCAAGGGAAGTCTCCAGACCGGGGAAACCGCTGGGAGCGTACATATACTCCTGGTCCTTTTCTTCCTCTGCATGAGGGCTGTGGTCGGTAACGATCATATCGATGGTACCATCCATAAGACCGGCGATGCAGGCCTCTACATCCTTGTCACGGCGCAGCGGCGGATTTACCTTGGTGCAGCTGTCGGTGAAATCCACCATTTCATCAGTCATGGTGAGATGATGCGGGGTAACCTCGGCAGTGACCTTAACACCGCGGGCCTTTGCCTCACGAACCAGCTCTACGGAACGGCCGGAGGAAATGTGAGCTACATGAATCTTTGCATCGGCGTACTCTGCCAGCATGATGTCACGCATTACGGCAATGTCCTCTGCGACAGTAGGACGGCCTTTGAGACCGAGCATTGCACTGGCGTGACCTTCATTCATTACGCCTTCTTCT
>JAFNYY010000052.1 GCA_017383125.1 Schwartzia sp. (in: firmicutes) | reverse complement strand
ACTCGTTAAAACCGTTCTCTCCTTTATCTCACGAAGTGCCCCAGCAAGTTTTATTACCGCCTGACGGGAATCCGCAAGCTGCCAGCTGTGAAGTTTGGCTCCTTCCTTGCAAACAATATCATTTTCATCTTTATGCGGGGCTTCCTGTTCCCCGATCTGAAGCAATCCCAAGTCATCCACAGACAATCTTTTCTTCTTTATTCCAGGCAATACATCATAGATGCGGCTGATTATCTCAGACGGCATAAGAGCATTTCCGCCCCCATCCATTAATGCATAGGAAACCCATAGATATTCTCTCATGCGGGTAAACGCTCTATAAAGGGTATACCTCTCCCGTAAAGATTGATCCTCCATTTTCACATTAGGCATTGATACTTCAAGGAGCTCATTCACCTGCTGACGCTCTTCTCTGGACAGAAATCCGCAGGTATCGCCGCCTCTTGGCATAATTCCAGCATTTACACCCAATATGTATATTGCCTTTATATTATCCAGGCTGTTGTTGTCCAGAGAAGTAATTGTTACATAATCAATTCCCGGCGGTACCAGCGAGAAATTTATTCTCCCAATTCCATCCATCAATAGCTGCCGATATGCCTTTAGACACTCTATCGGATTCTCATCAAGGATATTGTCCCCCAGAGCCTGCGATATCTCTTCAAGTAGTGCAATTACCTGATTCCACATCCGTTCATGACGGCGGGCGTTCTCCTGTCTGCCTGCTTCTGACTCTTCTCTTGCCCACATATCCAGCTTCTGCTGCACGCCGAGTTCAGTCATAAATCCATAAAGTGCAGAAGATATTTCCCTTACTGAGAGTCCGCCATTCTTTAACACCGAATCCAAATGTTTTAGTGGAGCTGCTGCTCTGTACCGTATATCGTTAATTCTTGACAAATATTCCTGCTGAGCCTCTGAGGAAGCTTCCCCCTCTTTACGCCCTCGATATGCTTCCCAGGGTGCATCAGTCGTCCATCTACTTTTTCCTCGTATACCGAATTCAACCGCATAATTCTCCAATAGATCAATCTCATCCGGTTCAGGAGCAAAAAAGCCACTCTTCAAGGCACGGAAAACATCCTCATACCGCCATCCGCCTCGGCTGCCTGTAAAAATCTGCAGGACAGACCCCAAAAGCTCTGCCAAAGGGTGGTCTATTGCCGATATCTTCTCATCACAATAACAGGGAATATCGTAGTCTTTCAACACTCTCGTCAGCAGGAAACCGTATTCATCCATATCCCTTGTGATTATGGCAATATCACTGTAATGATACTTTTTCTCCCTGCAAAGACGTCTAATATCCGCAGCCGCCAGTTCTATTTCCCTGCGGCGATTGGCAGCCTCAACTAGACAAATTCCTGACAGATCAAGCTCATCTTTGTTCTCATTGCTAACCGGTTTGAAGGAAAACAATTGCTCCTCCAAAAGGTGGAAAGCACTATTACCCTCAGAGAACCTCTTATTATCGGACAAAACAACCCAGCTTGATGGATTTCCCAAAGCATACTTTTCTCTATCGGAAGTCAGTCGGCGACAGGTATCCTGCTGCCGATGAAATATAGATAGTTCCTCCTGCTTACCCTTTTTATCTCCGGTTATAGACAGGTGAATAGGGCAGCCCCTGTCCATGATTGCTTTCAAGACGGCCTGCTCCATTGGCTCAAAGAAGGTAAAGCCATCTACCCAGACCTCTGCCCCTTCAAAAAAACTGCTGCCTGGTATTGCTGTCAGCAGCCGCTGCATCAGCCTGTACTCATCTGAATAAAGAGGAGTCCCGTCTTCAGCATCCCTCAGCAAACTGTCATATTGCGCGGAAAGATCGTCCATATCTGCCAGCTTCTGCCAAACAGTGGCCGCTTCCTTAGACACGCCCTCACACGCCTTCAACTCCCGATACCGATCTATAACGCCATAGCTTCTGAGCTCAACCAAAAGAGAAGATAACTCGCTTATGAAACCGGGCTGTTTCGCCCCTCTTCCAAAGCTCTTAAATTCATTTGTCATGAGTATACGCTTTATGCGCAGCTGTCTGCCTAACTCTGATATCTCTTTTTCCTGCTTCAATCCGTCAAAAGCAAATACCTGATATGCCAACCGACGAAATCCTACTACATACGCCCGCATAAACCCTCTGCCTTTATCTTGCAAAAGGTCACAAAGCTCCTTCTCTACTCTGTAGGTTTCGTGTTCAGGCACAATTATAATAAGGGGAGCCCCCAAAGGCTCACCCCTCATCTTTTCTGCCATCTCGCTAAGGCAAGAATAAGTTTTTCCAGTTCCTGCTCTTCCCATTATTATTTCAAAGCTTTTTTCGGATTTACCCTCTAGCATATCTGTCCTCCGTTATCATTCATGTTGAAAAGACATTATTTTCGCGGGACTTTGTACTATGATCTAGTCATGACTATTCTATCACAATGGTACTTATATCAATTGTTTCTCCCCGTAAATAATTATCAAAAATCTCCGTAACTTGCAATAACAAATTGAACAAAGTTTTGAATTAAGCTACTTGAATATTTTTTAGTGAATATACCTTATCTAAGAATGTCTCAAAAAGCTCTTCAGGCGTCCTGTATCCTAGCTGTTTTTGGGGCAATGCATTCATTTCACCCGCTAAGTGAAGGATTTACTCTGCGGAATACAAAACAATGGAAACACCCTTTGGGAGGTATCTCCTGAAGATTCTGTTATGGCGTTCGTTCTGGGCTCTTTCCCATATGGTAGACGGGGAACAATCAAGAACCTCTGCGATAGCTCTAAGCGTATATTTTAGCTTCCTGTATATCTTGCTTGACAATATGGTAAAAACACCATATCATCTATCTGAGGTGAGAACATGGCCACAAACAAGTATGATGTCCTTCTATACGAGAAACCCAATGGGACCTGCCCTGTTCAGGAGTTCCTTGACTCATTGGACAATAAAATGGCTGCTAAAATGTATGGCATGATTGAACTTTTGGAAGAAAACGGTCCTGCCTTGAGAATGCCATACAGTGAGCATCTTCAGGATGGAATATTTGAACTCCGGGTCAAGTTCTCAAGTAATATAACCCGTGTATTATACTTCTTTTACGTTGAAAAAAAGATAATCCTCACAAACGGGTTTGTTAAAAAGACACAAAAGACTCCGAAAAACGAACTACTCACCGCAATCAAATACAGACAGGAATTTTTAGAAAGGGATGAATAACCCATGCGTTCTTTCAGAGACTCGCTTGCAACGCGATTAAAGGATGAAGCTTTCAGAAAAGAATATGAAAATATTCAACCGGAGATGGATATTATCCGGGCAATCATTGCTGCTCGCAAAGAGCAAAATATTACCCAGGCAGACTTGGCCGCTCGCACAAAAATAAATCAGGCCGATATAAGCAAACTTGAAAACGGCAGTAAAAATCCTTCCCTTAAAATGCTTAAAAGATTGGCAGAGGGATTGAATATGGATCTGAAAATACAATTCGTCCCCAGAACTGCCTAAACGGAGTCTTAAGAAGTAAACAAAACTTTCGTCATGTTGCAAAAAAGCAACCTCAATAAATCGTAAGGCATTATAATGACAGTATCGCAGTAATCTGTGGGTGGTCTGACACCTTTGCAATCCGATATTGGAGCTGGACATAGGGACCAGTGTGTTGGCGGACAACAGAAAAATCAGACACTAAAGGGGACTCAAGCCGTACTACGGCACGGAGAGTCCCCTTTTAATTTTTTATGGACTTAGCAGCAACCCCTAAAAAATCCTCGTTATCAGCAGATAAACGGGCCAGCCATTTTACCAGCTTTAAGCTGCCATCTATTTACTTCATACTTAATTGATATAAAACTATAAAATTTAATGGAACCCAGACAAAAGAGTATTCAGAAAACTTTTCCTGTCACTTTTTACCTCTCTTTTTAAAGTCCTCATCAACCTCTTCTCTCCATGAAGAATCGACAAGCATTGCATTAGCGCAGCACATTCTCTCCGAAACATATTTGCTGACAGCATCATAGACGACTTTTATTCCTTCCCTGTCATGGCAGTAATTGACAGCTCTTTCTTCAGAGAGGCCAAGGCGGCCGGCTTCTTTTGCGGCATCTATATTTGCTCCGAGGAAGATGAATTCCCAGTTATATTTTTCCTGCTGCTTATCAATCATCTTCTTTACTTTTCTGTAATCGTATCTTTCACTGGAGTTTTCCATTCCATCTGTAGTGATTATCACGAGAGTCTTTTCCGGTCTGTCCTCCGGACGGGCATACTTATGAACATTACTGATATGCTTTATTGCTCCGCCTACTGCATCGAGAAGTGCTGTACATCCACCGGGGATGTAGTCATCTTCTGTTAATGACTTAACCTCTTTAAGGGGAACCCTGTCATGGAGGACCTCGCTCTTGTCATCAAAGAGGACGGTTGATACCAGTACCTCACCCTCGTTCTTCTGCTGCTTCTTCAGCATGGAGTTAAAGCCGCCGATGGTGTCTTCCTCAAGACCGCTCATGGAACCGCTCTTATCCAGAATAAAAATAATCTCTGTCATTGTTTTCTTCTCCTTTTCCTCTGTAAGTTTATTTCTTCTTGCCTGCTGATAATAATCTAGCAAAGAAAAAGGAGCAGAAGGTCAACTGTCAGTTGACATTTTGCTCCATAAACATTTTTCTTATTCAGTTTTCAGATAAGTGTCGGCAGGCCGAACTCCTCCAGCACTTCATTCAGCAGGAACATATCGTAGTTTTCCTTTTCTATAAAGAACCTCACTACAAGGTCTTCTTTTTTACTTGGCGAGAAAGTTAATTGGTAGATTGTAAAATGAAATTGAACAAATAAAAAGACTCACAGCGAATCTTTTGGTAGAATTAAGTTACCACACAAAAAGCTATCAAAGGAGATGCACCATGAGTCTTAACTATTTTACCACTATTACATCTTCTCGCGAAAGAGGTCAGCACCTAAAATTTGAAGACAGAGTAAGCATCAAAATCTACAGACGGCTCAAATATACACTTAGAGCTATCGCGGAGGCTCTTGGCTGCTCTCCATCCACTACACCGCATACCTCAGTAACGGGTCAAGAAGAAACGGCGGCCATGATAATAAGCATTGCTCTAAACAGCCGCCGCATTTCATTCAAATTTATATCATTGTCCTGTGCGGACTTCTCTATATCTCTATTTATTCAGGCCTTCCTCAATCTTCTCCTTCAGCTCCTGGAGAGATATCGGCTTCGGCAGCACAGCATAGGCCCCCCTGGCCAATGCCTCTTTTACAATATCTGTCTGAGTAGCAAAGGCGGAGCAGATAAGCACCTTTACATTGCGATCAAGCGCTATGAGCTTGTCCAGCGTATCAAGGCCATTTATCCCTATCATAACGATATCAAGGACGACTATATCCGGCTTTACTTCATTGTAGCGGCGCAGCAGCTCCTCGCCGGAAACAGCGGTCTCAAAGCTGTGGCCGGTTTCCTCCACCAGAGCGGAGATAAGCTCCCTTATAAAAGGCGAGTCGTCGGTTATAAAGATTTTTGCCATTCCCCTTCTCCCTTGTATCAATCTTTAGGCTAATTGTACCAAACAATTACACTATTGTGAATATTTTAATTTAAAAAATTTAATCACATAATAAGGGGATCTTCTCTCCGGAAATTTCAGCAGTGGCGCACCTTTTCGTTTTCTTTTTTTGGACTTCTCCTCGCCTGCGGCATCTACGGACTCATTGTATACAGCTACCCAGGCATCGTACAGAGCCGCATTTTCCTCGGTCAGCGCATACTCATCCGTAAATTTGTCCGCACTCTCCATAATTTCGTTTACCATTTCCTGGACCTGGTACATCGCCTTACCGCCTCGACAGTAGTTTTAACCGTATCCACCATCGCATTAAAAGTAACAAACAAACCCTTGATTTTTCCTCCTTTTTACAAGCCAGAGATTCTATAGGAGTAAAGGTCTAATATTTAGTTCATCACGAGAAAGAATATTGACACAATCCTTGCTTCATATATAATGTAAGTATAATTAGTTTGTAAAAATTTATATGGTACAACAGGCCTATAAAACCAATAGAGAATTTTGATAACGGGGGGCGTTTGTACTGATCATCATGAAACAGATGAAGAACAAAAAGTTGGCCAAGACTATACTTTGCGCTCTGGCAGCGGGGTATCAGCGGCGGTGCCAGCTTCCGTTGGAGCTTCTAAGACTACATCATTGGTCTTTTGACTAACCAACCACCGTCTTACGACGGTCCCCCGCCCTTAAAAATGGCGGACTTATATGACATCGCCTTACGGCAGTCCCAGCCCTTAAAAAGGCGGACGTATTCACCACTACATAAAGCCTCCCCTAATGGGAGCCCTTTCACTATCCCGAAGTCTTTATCAATAAAATCACGCACATTAAGGGCTGGATATTATGAGTTTCAATATACAAAAGATTTTCCCCTCACGCGGCGAGGCAGAGGCCGACGCTGATTACAGGAGAGTGCTTGCTCAGACAAAGCGATTCATTGAATATTTCACTATGGTTCCCGGCTTCAGGGAGCGCTTTGAAACCAACCCCCACGCCGCACTGGCAGAGGCTGGGGCTGCCCCGGAGCTGAGCATCGCCGGTCTTAGAATGCTCCTTTACGAAGACGAGGCAAAAAAATCTGCTGCACTGCCACCGGAAAAAATTCCTAACATAAAACCGATGTACTGGGCCTTCTTCAAGGAAAAACTGGCACTGCGGCAACATCTTACCACGGCTCTCTGCGTCCCGCAGGAGAAACGATTTGCCGCCTGGCGAAACCGCCAGTGGAACCGGTGCCGGGCGGAGCTGGGTCGCCGCAACGAGGCTTTGGTTCATGCACCAATCGCCTTTGAGCTGAGTCTTGGCTGCTCTGTAGGTTGCCCTTTCTGCGGTGTGTCCGCTCAAAAGCTGCAGAAAGTTTTCCGCGCCACTCCGGAAAACCGGAAATTGTGGCAGGATATTCTTCATGTATGCCTTGACATCATCGGTCCAGCCACGGGGACAGCTACCTGCTACTTTGCCTGTGAGCCACTTGACTGTCCGGATTACGAGGTCTTTACTACAGACTTTGCTGATATTCTGGGGGCTGTCCCTCAGCTCACTACCGCCGTCGCCATGCGGCAGCCGGAGCGGACAAGGGAGTATCTTCAGGCCATGCGAAAAAAAGAGATACGGATTCATCGTTTCTCCGTGTTAAGCCTTGATATACTGAAAAATATAATGGCCTTTTTCACCCCGGAGGAGCTGTTGGAGGTAGAGCTAATACCGCAGTTCCCGGAGGCACCGGTTTCGTCCTTTGTCAAGGCGGGTCGGGCCCGTAGCAGCGACGCCCATGCCGGAGAGGACAATGGCACAATATCCTGCGTTAGCGGCTTCATCGTCAATATGTCCGAGCAGTCAATCCGGCTTACGACCCCCTGCCCCTCCGGCGAGGCACATCCCACGGGAGAAATCCTCATTGCCAAGGAGTCCTTCTCTGACGCAGCCGATTTCGCAGCGAAGCTGAAGTCTCTCATCGGGCGTTATATGCAGCAGGAGTACAAAAAAACCGAGCCTGTCGTTCTCCGCAAGGGTATCACCTTTGAAAAAACAGACTCAGGGCTATCCTTTTTAGGGAGCAAGGAGCTTCGCCTTACCTTCCCCAAGGACAACAGCATCAGTGCCGAGGTATATCACAGACTGCTCGATGCACTGCAGGATGGCACCCTCAATCAGTACGAAATCGCCGAAGGTCTGCTAGATAAGTACACCATACCCCCGGAGGAAGCATTTTTCCTGCTCAACAGATTTATAAAGGCTGGTCTCTGTCTAGAGCCATACGAAAGAGAAGAAGTGATGTAAATGGATTTGCTCATGGAAGAACGAGTATTCGGCAAGTTGGATGAGGTCAATGCCTCGCCGGAATACAAGAAGAATGTTGCCGCGACGAAGCGGATTTTGGAGTATGTCGTCATGGTGCCGGGCTGGCAGGACAAACTGCTCAATTCACCGCTGAAAGCCCTCGCAGAAATCGGTCTCGGGGACTATCCTGACCCGGACTGCCTGAAAATCCTCTTATCCCGGGAGGAAGCAGAGAGAGCGAACAAGGAGATTAAGCTGGAGGATATGCCTCTAAGCGTTCTTCGCTATCGGAATTTCATCAGAGAGAAATTTCAGAGCAGAGACGAGATGGCCGCGAAGGACTGCGTGCCAAAGGACAAGCGATTTGCCGCCTGGCGCACCAGACAGCGAAACCGCTGCTGGATAGACTTAGGGATGCGGAATGCCTCTATCATTCACACACCTCTCATCTTTGAGTTCAGTCTTGGCTGTTCGGTGGGCTGTCCCTTCTGCGGTGTAGCCGCACAGGGATTGAAGACGGTCTTTCGTGCTACACCCGAAAATCGTCAGATGTGGCAGGATATACTCCGTACCTGCAAGGAGGTCATCGGTCCGGCGGCGGGGACAGGCACCTGCTATTATGCCTGTGAGCCGCTTGACTGTCCGGACTATGAAGTCCTCACCGCTGACTATGCGGATATTCTGGGCGCCGTCCCTCAGACAACTACCGCCGTTGCCATGCGAAACCCCGAACGGACAAAAAAATATCTGGAGGCTATGCGGCAGCGGGAAATCAAAGTTCATCGTTTCTCCGTACTGAGCCTTGATACGCTGCATAAGATCATGGCGTTCTTCACTCCGGAGGAGCTGCTTGATGTAGAGCTTCTGCCCCAGTTCCCGGAGGCTCCTGACAATCACTTCACGAAGGTCGGCCGGGCGAGAGCCGGGGAAGTAGCTACCGACGAAACTCAGGAGGATGGTACCATTGCCTGCGTCAGCGGTTTCGTCGTCAACATGGCGGAAAAGTCAATCCGCCTTGTGACCCCCTGCCCCTCGGATGAATCTCATCCCACCGGAGAAATCTTTGTCGATCGGCGCAGCTTTACCGATGCGGCAGACTTCGCCGCCGTCCTTGAGTCGATGATTGCCGATAATATGGTGATAGATTTCCCCCGGACGGAGCCACTACGGCTCCGGGAGACAATCACCATAGAGGAGACAAAGGATGGCATAGAGATTCTCGGACGCAAGGGCTTCAAGCTGCGTCTTACCGGAAATGACGATATTCCCGCCGAATTATACAAGCATACCGCCCAGCTCATTCTCACCGGCAACAAGAGTCCCTACGATATTGTCGGTGAACTGATGACCTCCATCAATGCTCCGGCTGCTCATGTTTTCTTTATCCTTAATAAGCTGGGCCGTGGAGGAATTTTTCAGGAGCCCTACGGCAGCAAATAATATTTTGATATACCGAAAGGACTGAACCGCATTCGTGCATAGCATAGTTGATGTTTGTCTGGTTGAAGTTCCCTTTTCCTCCTACGGCAATCCGATACTTTCTCTCAGTCTTTTGAAGGCGGTTTTGCTAAGAGAAAGCATTTCTGCCAAGGTCATATACGGCAATATGATGATGGCTGAAACCACCGACCCCCGAACATACGCCATACTCAACGGCAAAGTGCCGCAATCCTCTCTTGTCACGGAGCTGATATTCACCCCGGCCGCCCATGGCGGAAGCTACAATGACTACCTTGAGCCGTATCGCGAAGCCCTGAAACAGTACTCTGCCGACCAGTACCCGAAGGAGGTATTGGATGCGCTGTTTTCCTACTCCGCTGCCGCTGCCGAGTTCATCCCGGATTTTCTCAATCGCCTCGCAGACAGGATACTGGCATTATCCCCCCGAATCGTTGGTATGTCCTCCATGTTCAACCAGAACAATGCCTGCTTCGCTCTGGCAAAAATTCTGAAGCAGCGTGACCCCAAGATAATCACCATCATGGGCAGCGCCAACTGCACGGCGGCGTCCGGTGCCGCCATCTGCCGCACCGTTCCTGACATCGACTGCGTTTTTTCTGGCGAGGCCGATGAGTGCTTTGGGGAGCTGTGCCGCCTGCTGATGGAGTACGGCCCCGAAGTGCCGACAGGCCGCCTGCCCTACGGCGCAATGACGAAAAAGCTCATTGCTCTCTACGATGAAAAAGGCATCAGGGAGTACCCCGTCCGCCGGACAAAGGATATGGACTCGATGCCTTATCCCGACTTTGCGGATTATTTTGAGCAAATCGAAGAATACGGTCTGCGCCCATACGCCCACCCTGTCCTGATGGCCGAGTTTTCCCGGGGCTGCTGGTGGCATGACAAAAAGCCATGCAGCTTCTGCGGTCTGAACTCTGCCGAAAACAGCTATCGAACGAAGTCCCCCCAGCGATGTCTGGCGGAGCTGAAATATCTCACCGAGACATACGGCATTAACAGGATTGAGCTGACTGACAACATACTGTCCCCCACTCACTTCAGAGAGGTTTTGCCGGTGCTGGCCGCCGAGCGGGCAGCCGGTATCAGCGAATACTACTTCCTGGCTGAGGTCAAATCAAATCTCAAGGCTGATGAAATACAGCTTCTGGCAGATGCCGGCTTCTGTGTCATCCAGCCGGGGATCGAAAACCTGCAGGATGATATTCTCACGGAAATGAATAAGGGCAATCGGGGAATCAAGCATGTAGAATTTCTCCGGCGATGCCGGGAGGCAGGACTGATCCCAATATGGCACATTCTGGGCGGCTTCCCGCTGGAGAAGGAAAGCTCCTACGAGGAGCTGGCAGAAATAATTACGCTGATTACGCATCTGCCGGCCCCAAAGCACTATATGCACATTAATTACACCAGATACAGCACCTATTGGAACAATCCGGAGGCTTACGGTCTCGACCTTGTAACGTTGCCGGTCTACAGTGTGCTGTTCCCGCTGGGACAGGATTTTGTCGACTCTATAGCCTATGTATATCAGGGGCGGGATCCTTACGACCAGCCGTGGCGGGTAAATCTCAGCTTGAAATCACCGGCTCACAAAAAAGTCGGCGACTTGACATCACGCTGGACAATTTCCTACGATACCGCCAGAGACCGGCTGGAATACAGCCAGTCCCCCGGGACGGATGTCATAGACATCACAGATTTGCGTGCCTGTGCCAAGGAGAATTTCTATTCCCTTTCTGGACTTAGCACAAGAATATTCCTCGAATGCCGCTCAGTCATCCGGCGGTCTGCTCTGGAAGAAAAGCTGGCAGTGGAAGGGTATGCCACTGCACAGGTGAACGATACCCTGACAGAGCTGATAGACAGATACAAGGTTGTTATTCAAATCAGGGGAGAATTGCTGACTGTTGCGTTGCCGGAAAACTGTCCCGACAATCTAAACCGCCGTAATGCTCCTGCCGGAGTAATATATCCCCACAAGATAGAGGAACAGCGGCTATGATTGACTTAACTGTAAACATCCCCGGCAAAAGTCCGGAGGTAATTTTCGTCCAGCTTCCTCTGGCGCAGCTTTTTACCCCATCCGCTTCCATCGGTCTCCTGAAGGCCGAATTGACTGACCGCAATATTCCCTGCGCCGTTCACTTCGGGGATTTGCTGTTTGTCTCTGACCTTGATCCAGCTGCCTACGATTTTCTTTCTGACAATCACGGCATGGGAGTTTACGCCGGTGAGCGGATATTTGCTCATGTGACGGGACTGCCCATAAGCCATGACACCGATGAATATCTGGAAAAGGTTGAAGAAATCGCCCAGCTCACCGGCTGTAGCGAACAGTACAGAAAAATAAAAGACCGGCTCCCAGAGTTTCAGGCCAAAGCCGCTGATTTTATCCGCCGGGAGGCCGAGTTCATCGTCAGCCAGCATCCAAAGGTCGTTGCCTGTCCCTGTATGTTCTTCCAGATTAACAGCGTCATTGCCTTCTGCCGGGCGGTAAAGGAGCTGGACAGCTCCATCATCACTCTTGTCGGCGGTGCCAACTGCATGGGCAGCGCCGGTATCGCTATGGCCAATCTCATCCCCTGGATAGATTACACCTTTTCCGGCGAGGCCGACGAGTGCATTGCCGACCTCTGTCAGCTCCTGATTGCGCGGGGGAACGATGTCCCGCAGGAGGAGCTGCCCTACGGTGCGATAAAGAAGAACGGCTACAAGCTGACGGACAATGCCCCCTGCCGACTGACAAAAAATCTCGACAGCATGGCTATCCCAGACTACAGCGATTATTTCGCGCAGATGCAGGCGGCAGGTCTGGAGAAGAAATATGACAAGGTAGTGGTCATTGAATTTTCCCGAGGCTGCTGGTGGGGACAGCTTCATCCCTGTACCTTCTGCGGTCTCAACGGAAAAATCAATATCTACCGGGAGAAATCGCCGCAGCGGCTGCTGGAGGAAATCAGGGTGCAGCATGAAAGGTACGGCACGGAGCTTTTCATGCTCAGCGACAATATCCTGAGTCGCAATCATTTGAAGGACTTGCTACCTCAGCTAAATGATTTCAAGCTGCATTTCTTCTCGGAGATAAAATCCAACAATTCCCGCCGGGAAATGGAAATTCTTCGGGATGCCGGCTTCCGCTGGCTGCAGGCCGGTGTCGAAAGTCTCCACGATAAATGCCTAACCCTGATGAACAAAGGCAACCGCGCCATTCGTCATCTTGAGCTTCTCAAGAATGCCCGCCGGGCCGGGATACGGATTTTCTGGAATCTGATGGCAGGGTTCCCCGGGGAGGATCCGCAGTGGTATCAGGAACAGCTTGACCTGATGAAGAAAATTCCCCATTTCCAGCCGCCGGGAATGTACCGGCCCCTCCAGATGCAGCGGTACAATGCCTACTGGAAAAATCAGGAGCAATATGGGCTGCAGCTTATGCCGGCCGAGATAAACCACTATGTTTATCCCTCTGTTCCCGGTCTCATTGAGGAAATATCCTACTGCTTTGACCATGTTGACCCGGAGAGGCGGCGAATATCCCGCTGTCTGGGCAGTGTCTCATCCATCTATCCCGAAATCGAAGGTTTCATTCATCGCTGGCTTATAACCTACCATACCTGTGTCGCCCGCTTTTCAATGACTGATTACGGCGACAGGATTGAGCTCTTTGACCTGAGAGAAATTGCCGATGACTCGCTCATTTCCCTCACCGGCTGTCAGGCCGAGGTCTACCGGCTGTCCGATGAGGTAGTCACGATGGAGGCCGTCAGGAGGACGCTGGAGGGGAAATACACCGCAGAGGAAATAGAGACCGCTGTCTGCGATATGGACAGGCGAAACCTGCTGGTGCGCATCGGCGATGAGGTACTTGCCCTCGCCTTGCCGGAGAACTGTCCACCGCCTACTATGTCCGTCAGCACAGTCTATTAAGGAGCTTTTCATGAGCGAAGTACAAAAAGATGTATGCCTCGTCGAGGTCCCCTTCTCTGCCTACGCTACTCCAATTTTATCTCTCAGCCTTATGAAGGGCACCCTCTTGCGAGAGGGCATTTCAGCAAAGGTCTTTTACGGCAATATAATGTTTTCCGCCACCTCCGACACCAGACTGTACGATCTGGTTTCCGGCTGGACAAACAAATCCACCCTTGCCTCTGACTGCGTTTTTGCGGCGGCCGCCCACGAGCTGACGGAGGAGGAGCTGATAAGGGCATATCGGTCTGACCTTTCAAATCTGCTGGCGGGCTTCACCTCGGATGATTACATCGAGCAGGTTTGCTGTAATATCAGCAGACTGGCCGCTTATGTTCCGGATTTTCTAAATGCGTTGGCAGACAAAATCCTTGCCTGCTCGCCAAAGGTAATCGGCCTGGCTTCCCTTTTTTTCCAAAACAACGGCTGCTTTGCGCTGGCGAGGCTGCTGAAGAAAAAGGCGCCCCACATCCCTATCGTAATGGGCGGCGGCAACTGCGTCGCCGAGGCCGGAGCAGCAATCTGCCGAACAATTCCTCACATCGACTGCGTTTTCTCCGGAGAAGCCGATGAGTGCTTCCCAGAGCTTTGCCGCCTACTGATGGAGTATGGACCGGACATTCCTCTCGACAAGCTCCCCTACGGTGCCATGACAAAAAAATCAATCGCCGAATTAGACCGTCAAGGCTGTAGAGATTATCCGGTTCGCAGGACAAGGAACCTCGATGAGCTCCCCTACCCGGATTTCGATGACTTCTTTGATGCCTTGAAGGAGTTCGGCATGATTGAGCGGGCTCATACCGTGATGATGGCTGAATTTTCCCGAGGCTGCTGGTGGCAGGACAAGCAAGGCGGCTGTACATTCTGCGGCATGAACTCCGCCGGAAACTGCTACCGAGCGAAGTCTCCGGAGCGATGTCTCGCCGAGCTGGAATATCTAAGGGACCGACACGGAATAAACCGCTTCACGCTAGTGGACAACATCCTGTCTCCCCTGCACTTTCAAAAGGTGTTGCCGAAAATGGCGGAGATGGCTGCCGAAGGAAAGGGCTTTTCTATGGTGGCCGAGGTGAAATCCAATCTCACGCGGAACGAGTTGAAGCTCCTGCTGGCCGCCGGTTTCTCCATAGTCCAGCCTGGAATTGAAAACCTACAGGATGATCTGCTGCGGGAAATGAACAAGGGCAACAAAGGAATAAAACACATCGAGCTGCTGAAACGAGGAAGGGAGCTGGGCATCTCAATCGCGTGGAACCTGCTTGGCGGCTTCCCCTACGAAAAAGAAGCCTCCTACGCCGAGCTAGCCTCTTATGTTCCCTACATAACTCATCTAAAGGCCCCGGTCAGCTTTGGTCACATTGACTATGTGCGCCACAGCATCTACTGCGACCACCCGGAAAGGTACGGACTCACTATCAGCCCCCTTCCCACTTATCGCAGCGTTTTTCCGCTAGGAGAAGATTTCATCCGAAACACTGCCTGCTACTTCTGCAGCACCGAGCCACAGGAGCTTCTTTGGCGACTCTCCCTCGGAAAAAAATCTCCTGCTCACCTACAGGCAGAGACAGCCTTCACCGCATGGATGAGCTGTGCTGAGACTTGTCCGGACAGGCTGGATTACACCGTAGCAACGGACGGAAGCTCCATAGAGATATTTGACCTTAGGCAGGACTCCACCGAGACGATGTATACCGTCACCGGCCTTGCTGCTGAAATATTTCGTCGGGCGGATTCTGTCATCAGACAGGCTCTGCTTAGAGACCAGCTGATGGAAGTGGGATATGCAGCCGAGGAAATTGACGCTTGTCTCGATGACCTCATCAACTGTCGTAAGCTGATAATAGAAATCCGTGGCGAGCTTCTGACCGTGGCGGTCAATACCGATCATGCGAAGATACCAGCTCTGGAGGATTGTCCCATCGGGTATGTTCTCTATCCGACAGACGAGCAATGACGGCGCACCTCATTTCCGGCCTTACCTAATGCCAAAAACTGCTGCTCTCCTCACATATCACGAACAACATTCATTTGGTAATGGACAAGTTTCAAATATTAGGTTATAATTTTTGTATAATCGTTTAACTGTTATTCCCATTCGTCTTAACGAGTTGTTTTTCTATTTTTAGGAAAGGATGAAGAGAAAATGGAACAGAAACAAGAGTATGCCGTAAAGTATGGTGAGCTGATTTCCAAGTGCTGGGAGGACGAGGCTCTCAAGGATCGTCTACTTCAGGCTCCTGAAGTAGTTCTGGCTGAGTTTGGGTTCCCTGTCGAGGACGATGTGACCTACAAGGTTATTGAGGCTCCCAAAAATGTCAAGTACATTGTCCTGTCCGAGCAGCCGAAGGCTGAGCTGCAGGCCCTGGCCAGAAGCCTCCTTGGTGCAGCCGATAAGACAGAAACAATTCTCCCCAACGGACAGGAGCTTCGCGTTATTCAGCAGACAAAGGACACTCGCTATATCGTCCTTCCCGCCTCTCCGCAGGCTCTTTCCTCCGCTGATGTGAACCGGGTCGCCGGTGGCAGCTACCACGATGCTCAGGCTGAACTCGAAGTTCAGGTTGTTGCCGTCGAGGAAGTAGTAGCCGGCACCACCACGGTTGTCGGTGCCGAGATTACTGCGATCGCCGGTGCTGTTGTTGTTGTCGGCGTTGCTGTAATCTAATACGAATTCAAGCCGGCAGACTGCTCTAGTCTATCGGCTTTTTATTTGAGAGAATTCTATGAAAAAATTATCGGTTAACCTCCCGGGAAAAGACACTGATGTATTTTTTGTTCATCTTCCCTTCTCCCATCTGATGACTCCGCCGGGAGCCGCCGGGCTACTAAAGGCAGAGCTGACCGCTGCCGGTATCGGCTGCGCAGTGCACTACAGCGAGCTGGCCTTTCTCAAAGCCATCGGACGGAGCGACTATGACCGAATAAGCCTCAATATAAAGCAGCGCTATATGGTCAGTGAACGACTTTTCGCTGAGGGTATGGGGCTGCCCGTTACCGGTAGCATTGATGAATATGAGGCTGTAGTACAGAGGTTGGCTGCCGGCTGCGGCGAAGAAGATCTTGCTGCGGCACTGCTTGCTGCCCTGAGCAGGTGCCGCCCTATTGCCACCGATTTCATCCAACAGGAAGCGGCATACATCGCAAGCCATAAACCAAAAATTGTTGCCTGTCCCTCTGTTTTCAATCAGATGTGCAGTGTTATTGCCTTTTGTCGAGCGATAAAAGAGCTGGACAGCTCCATAGTTACGCTTGTTGGCGGGCCGAACTGCATGGGTCGTGCCGGTATCGCCGTGGCAAATCTCGTCCCTTGGATAGATTACACCTTTTCCGGAGAGGCGGACGAATGTATTGCCGATCTCTGTCGTCTGCTGATAGAAAAAGGACCCAGTGCCAGGCAGGAGGAGCTTCCCTACGGTGCAATAAAAAAAGACGGCTGCAGGCTCACCGATGAAGCACCCTGCCGTCTTACAAAAAATCTTGATTCTATGGCTATTCCCGATTATACGGACTACTATCGGGAGGTAAGGGAATACGGTCTGGAGGAAGTAATCAGGCCAGTTATTCCAATAGAATTTTCCCGAGGCTGCTGGTGGGGACAGAAGCATCCCTGCAGCTTCTGCGGGCTGAACGGACAGGCGAATGTCTACCGGGAAAAATCCCCGCAGCGAATCATGACGGAGGTCATACACCAGAGGTCTCTTTACGGTGTTGATAAATTCTATCTGTCAGACAATATCCTCAGCCGCAATCACATGAAGGATTTGATTCCTCAGATGGCCGACCTTGGGTGCAGCTTCTTCTGCGAGATAAAGACGAACACCTCCCGGGCAGAGCTGGAGACACTCAGCCGCTCAGGCTTCAAATGGTTTCAGGCCGGAATCGAAAGCCTAAACGACGGCTGTCTGCAGCTGATGAACAAGGGCAATAAAGCTATCCGCCATGTAGAGCTGCTGAAAAACGCCCGGATTACCGGCGTAATGGTGCTGTGGAATATGCTGTCCGGCTTCCCCAGTGAGAACGCCCAATGGTACGGAGAAATGGCGGAGCTGGTAAAAAAAATCACCCATTACGAACATCCCGCTTCCAGTCTCAGCCGCCTTGTAATACAGCGGTTCAACGCCTATTGGCGAAATCCGGAAAAATACGGTCTTGAACTGCAAACAGCTGAAATATATAAATATGCCTACCCGGCTGTTCCCGGGTTCATTGAAAACACCGCCTATAATTATGAGCCAATATCAGCGGCTTCCCGCCGGCTATATTACAATCCCGCACTCATCGCTCCAGAATATCAGGCGCTGGAGAAGAATCTAATTCACTGGCTGATAAGCAGCAGCCGCTCAGCCGAAATCTTTACTATGGATGATAACGGGGAAACAATCGAGCTTTTTGACCTTCGTTCTATCGCAAAGGACAGTCTGACCACTCTGCGGGACTGTCGGGCTGCTGTCTACAGGGCTGCGGACAGCGTTATCTCTCTGAACAGGCTTCATAAGGCATTGCGGGACAGCTATGACTCGTCAGAAATTGATGAAGCCGTTGATGATTTGGTGAGGAAAAATTTTCTGCTGAGAATAGACGATGAGCTGCTGGCTCTGGCTCTGCCGTCAGACTGCCCTCCCCTGCGTACTGATGCCTGGTTCCTGTAGCAAAATTGGTGGCTGTTGCGTATATATCCGTTCACTGCACAGGCCTTTTCCCTATACCGAAAGGAAGAAGCATTTATGTCCGATAATCCAATACAGGTCTGTCTGGTTGATGTTCCCTTCAATTCGTACGGTGCCACCGTCATTTCCCTGAGCCTGCTGAAGGCGGTTCTCACTAGGGACAATATTTCCTCAAAGGTCATTTACGGCAGCATGATGCTGGGCGAAACCACGGATCCGGCCTTGTATGTAGAGATAAATTCCGCTTTTCCCCAATTTGCCATGGCACCGGAATATATTTTTGCCAAGGCTGCTCATAGCGACCTGATTAACTGCACTATCGACGAATATATTAACCGGGTAGACTATGCTACCGCCCGGCATTTTGACCCTGCGGTACTGGAAAGCATTCGCCGGGCAGTTTCCTATATGATCGAGATAATTCCAGACTATCTTGACCAGCTGGCGGACAAAATTCTCGCTCTACAGCCGAAAATTATTGGTATGTCCTCGATGCTTTACCAGAATAATGCCTGTT
>JAFNYY010000051.1 GCA_017383125.1 Schwartzia sp. (in: firmicutes) | reverse complement strand
AGAGGGGAGGCTTAGAGTCCGATTGGCAGTTGCCCCTCCGGCACTTCGTGCCACCTCCCCTAGAGGGGAGGCTTAGAGTCCGATTGGCAGTTACCCCTCCGGCACTTCGTGCCACCTCCCCTAGAGGAGAGGCTTAGAGACCGATTAGCAGTTGCCCCTCCGGCACTTCGTGCCACCTCCCCTAGAGGGGAGGCTTAGAGACCGATTAGCAGTTGCCCCTCCGGCACTTCGTGCCACCTCCCCTAGAGGGGAGGCTTCTGAGGTACCGGCATAATAATCCCCTCATTACATGGAGACTTCTTATTCTGCTGCAAGCTTAAATGCTTCCTTCAAATCGAGGCGGCCATCATATATAGCCTTACCGGTGATTACACCGACAACGCCGTCCTTCTCATGCGCCTTTACTGCCCGAATATCATCAAGAGATGAGACACCGCCGGAGGCAACAACCCCGATACCGGATGCCTGAGCCAGCTTTACCGTGGCGTCGATGTTAACGCCGCTGAGCATCCCGTCACGGGAAATATCGGTATAAATGATGGTCTTTACACCCACCGCTGCCATATCACGAGCCAAGTCCTCCGACCGCATTTCGCCGGATTCGCCCCAGCCATTGACAGCCACGATTCCATCTTTTGCATCAATGCCTACGACGATTTTTTCGCCGTAGAGCTTGCAGGCTTCAGCTACCAGCTGCGGGTCCTTTACGGCAACAGAGCCAAGGATCACCCGGTCAACCCCCAGGTCAAGCATCATCTTCACATCATCGAGAGTGCGGATGCCGCCGCCTACTTCGATAGGTATGCTGACCCGCTTGAGGATTTCCTTAATGGGGTCTGTATTGCGGGAGGCTCCTGCCAAGGCTCCGTCCAGGTCAACAACATGGAGATACTGAGCGCCTAGGTCTGCCCAGCGCTGTGCCATGTCGGCGGGGTAGTCACCGTATTTGGTGACGGCATTGAAGTCGCCCTTCTGCAGGCGGACGGCTTTGCCTTCGTAGATATCTATTGCCGGAAATACTATCATTGTTATGTCCCTTATCCTATAAGATTTGCCTACCCCTAATAAACAGCAGGCACTCACATGCCTCCCCTCTAGGGGAGGTGGCACGAAGTGCCGGAGGGGTGAAGATCATAAAGAAGGCATTTCTTCTGTCACCCCTCAGTCAGCTTCGCTGACAGCTCCCCTAAATGGGAGCCATTAAATATTAAACATTATCCACAGATAAAATTATGCAAAATCTGCTGTCCCACATCGCCGGACTTCTCCGGGTGGAACTGGGTAGCCTGCACATTGCCGACGGCAACGGCCGCTGTCACCTCTCCGCCGTAGTCAGCGGTGGCGGTAATAACGCCCCTGTCCTCCGGAACACCGTGATAGCTGTGGACGAAATAGAAGAACGGCTCATCGCCCAGTCCCTTGAAAAGATCAACCGGCTGACGAGGTTCCTTTGCCTTGACCATATTCCATCCCATGTGGGGAACCTTCAGCCCATTCTTTCTGTTCTCCGGCTTGGCCGCATCAATGAGTCGAACCTGTCCCTTGATAATGCCGAGTCCGGGAACACCGGGGCTTTCCTCGCTGCCCTCAAAGAGAATCTGCAGACCGACGCAGATACCGAGCAGCGGAACACCGGCCTCTATACGCTCCATGATGGTGGGAATAAGACCGGAATCCTGCAGATTTTTCATACAGTCGCCGAAAGCGCCTACGCCAGGAAGGACTATTTTATCCGCGGCCTTGATGACCTCCGGGTCACTGGTAACGGCTACCTCTACGCCCTGAGCGGCCACAGCCTTCTCAACCGAGAAGAGATTGCCCACGCCGTAGTCAATCACCGCAACCATCACAATACCCCTTTCGTGGACATGACACCCTCTACTCTCGGGTCGTCGGTAAGGGCAATGCGAAGAGCATGACCAAGTCCCTTGAATATAGCCTCTACCTTATGGTGGGAATTAGTGCCGTAGAAGAGCTTCACATGAAGAGTGAGGCCGGCATTAACCGCAAAGGCCCGCAGGAATTCCTCGGTCAGCTCTGTGTCGTAATCTCCAATCATGGGAGTCATCGGGCCGCCGGCATCGTATACCAGCAACGGACGGCCTGAGAAATCGAGAGAAACAAGCGCCAGTGTCTCATCCATCGGCAGGAAGAAGCTGCCGTAGCGGGCGATGCCCTTCTTGCTGCCTGCGGCATCCATCATGGCCTGTCCGAGGGCGATACCAACATCCTCAACAGTGTGGTGTCCATCAACCTCCAAATCACCGTCAGCCTTGACCTTCAGGTCAAACCGACCGTGACTTGCCAACAGGTTCAGCATGTGGTCAAAGAAGCCAATACCGGTGTCAATATCAGCCGTTCCTTCGCCATCAATATTCAGCTGGACATCGACCACGGTTTCCATAGTCGTGCGGATAACCTTGCCGGTTCTCGCCGCTTCCTCTTTTTTCTTCATAATCAAACCTCTCCTCGTGCAAAGGTCTGTACTGCCAGCAGCCACTGGTCATTCTCCGCCGGTGTACCCATTGAGAAGCGGAGAGTGTTCTCCAGACGGGGAGCTGCCCCGAAGCTGCGGACGCCAATGGACAGCTCTGTCAGATATTCATTCAGCTCCACAGCTCTGTCATATTTCACCAGCAGGAAGTTCGTGGCAGAAGGATACACCATGAAGCCTTCGATTTTCGCCAGCTCCGCAGCCATACGTTCCCGCTCGTTTATCATCTGCTCAATGCGGGGGCGGTATTCGTCCCGCATCTGCCAGACAGTATCTGCCACCGTGAGAGTCAGAACATTCATGTAGTAAGGCATCATGGTCTTGCCGGTCATAACGGCAATATCCTCTGCCGCCAGCATATAGCCTGCCCGGCAGGAGGCCAGTCCGTATGCCTTGGAAAAGGTACGGGCCACGATGATGTGCGGATATTTCTTCATGAGGGGAACGGCACTGTTTCCGCAGCCGGCCGCCTCGGCAAATTCCATATAAGCCTCGTCCATAAGGAGCGGGCAGTTTATGCTCCTGGCTACCTTCTCAACATCCTCCAACGAGAAAAGGCTGCCGGTGGGGTTATTGGGATTGCAGATAACAGCCAGAGATGCCCTGCTCTCCTTCACCGCTGCAATAAATTTGTCAACATCGAGGGTATAGTCCGGCTCCAAATCGACCGGTACGCCCTCAGCCTCCGCCGCCTTGGCATAAATCTTATACATGGAGAAGGATGGCTGGGGATAAACTATTTTATGCCCCTTGCCGCCGAAGGTGACAAACAGCTTCTCGATGATTTCGGAGGAACCGTTGCCCAGAACTACATTCTCCATCCTCAGGCCGTACTCGTCGGCGATAGCTTCCCGAAGCATATCGGCCTGCTCGTTGGGATACCGGTTGAAAGCAACCCGGTCAAGGCGGGTCATGGCCCGCTCCTGAACGAGAGGCGGTGGATTCATGCCGCACTCATTGGCATTTATCTTTATTCTCCAGTCCCTCTCTACCACATCGTAGCTGGGCATATCAGCGAGACCGGAACGATATTTGTACTTCACTGGCATTTATTCCTTTCCCCCTCTGAGGCGGATGGCATTGGCGTGAGCCTGCAGACCTTCAGCCTCGGCGAGACGGATTATGTCGGCAGAGGCATCCACCAGTGCCGGCTGTGTATAGCTGATGATACTGGTACGCTTCATGAAGGTCTCAACATTCAGGCAGGAATAGTAGCGGGCAGTACCGCCGGTGGGCAGTACATGGTCCGGGCCGGCCAGATAGTCGCCCAGCGGCTCCGGAGAATATGCTCCGAGGAAGACGGCACCGGCATGACGAACCTTCGGCAGGAGAGCGAAGGGCTGATCTACCAAAAGCTCCATGTGCTCCGGAGCAGAAACATTTGCCAGCTCGACAGCCTGATCCATGTCTTCGGCAATTACGATAAGACCGTTGCGGTCGAGAGATGCCTGAGTGATTTCCTTGCGGGGAAGGACGGCCAACTGCTTCTCCGCCTCTGCTGCCACCTTCTCTGCCAGTTCGGCGCAATCGGTGATTACAATGCTGGATGCCAGGCGGTCATGCTCTGCCTGGCTGAGCATGTCGGCAGCGGTATAAGCCGGGTCAGCATTCTTGTCGGCAACGATGAGGATCTCACTGGGGCCGGCCAGCATATCGATATCACAGTGGCCGTATACAGCCTTCTTGGCCAGCGTAACGAAAATGTTACCAGGGCCGGTAATCTTATCTACCCGGGGAATCGTCTCAGTACCAAAAGCCAGCGCAGCGATGGCCTGAGCGCCACCGATTTTATAAATCCTGGAAACTCCGCAGAGCTTTGCCGCTACGAGAACATAGGGGTTAATCTTTCCTTCACGGGGGGGACACATCATGATGATTTCGCCTACACCGGCAACCTGAGCCGGAATAGCGTTCATAACGACGGAGCTGGGGTAAGCAGCAGTGCCGCCTGGTACATAGATACCAACACGGTCAAGAGGAATAACGGACTGACCGAGGATGGAGCCATGCTCGCGATAGGTGATCCAGCTATTGGGTTTCTGCTCCTCGTGGTAGCGGCGAACATTGTCTACCGCCTTCTGCAGGGAAGCAACTACAGCCGGATCAGCCACAGCCTCAGCGGCAGCAAATTCCTCTTCGCTGACCATGAACTGCTCCGGGGTAAAATCAGCCCGGTCAATGAGGCTGGTATATTTCATTACAGCAGCATCGCCGTCCCTGCGAACATCATTGACGATAAGCTCTGCTACCTCAGCGGCGGTCATATCGCGGCCGAAGAGCTTCTTATTGCCTTCGCGGATTTTCGGATCAAGCTCCACCTCATCAAAGGCAGCCTTCTTCAAAAGCTTTTCTACAGCGGGAAGTCCCAGCTCTTTTACACTTACAATCTTCATGTCTATTTCCTTCCTCATACAGCATATTTTAACACGATATCCAAGGCTCCCCTTTAGGGGAGGCTTTATGGTTGTTCCTTACATTTACTTCTGACGCTTTGCCAGCTCGGCCTTCATTGCTTCGGCCAACCCGTGAATGCGGTCAAACTTCAGACGGAAGCTGCCCCGGTTGGCAATAAGTCTGGCTGATGCATCCATGATATGAGCAATCTCCACCAGATTGTTCTCGCGCAGGGTCGTACCGGTCTCCACGATATCAACAATGCTCTCGGAAAGGCCCACGATAGGGCCGAGCTCGATGGAGCCGTTCATCTTGATATACTCCATCTGCATACCGCAGCCGGTGAAGAACTTCTCCGCCAGATGGGGGAACTTGGTAGCAACACGAGTGTGTGCATAGTCGTGGAGGTTTTCCCGACGATCTGCCGCCGGCACCGCCATCATCAGATGGCAGCGGCCGAAGCCCAAATCCAGCAGCTCGTAAACATCCTGTCCGGATTCTTCAAGCACATCCTTGCCGATGACTCCGATATCGGCCGCTCCGTACTCCACATAGGTCGGTACATCGGCGGTCTTCGCGATGATGAATTTTACTTTTTTCTCCTCATTGGTGATAACCAGCTTGCGGGAGTCCTCTTCCAATCCTTCAGCCTCGATACCGACAGCCTCAAAAAGACTGCGGGAGAGACCGAAGAGCTTGCCCTTGGGCAGCGCAATTGTCAGCCAATCATTATCCCGGATGACCATTTAATTATTCCTTTCCGAAAAATAAGTTATTTTTACTCTTTATCTCGTTAAATTGTTAACAAGTCATATAATAGCACTCTTATCTGTCTCCGTCAAGACATTATACCGCGATTTCTATACTGCAGCACTATAAATTGCCTCGCTTTTTTATAATAACAGCGTTATAATTCAAATACCGACGGAGATGATAAAGCTTATCCTCTTCCGGTCTGCCTTCGCTCTGCGAAGATGTACAGGCCGAGGTATCAGCGCTAATGAATAGTCTTAAATGTAAAGGAGGAATCCTCATGCCAAAAATTCTGACCTTCACCAAGCTCGGCAGCAAGCTCGATCAGCAAATCAAAACGGCCTGCCCCGAAGCGGAACTGATTACTGTCAAGGAGGCCGAGGCAGATTCCATAATCCCTGAGGCTGATATCATCATCGGCTTCGGCGGTATGCTGAACTGGGCACACATCCTGCCCCTGGCCAAAAAGTGCCGCTGGGTTCACACCCTGTCAGCCGGAGTTGACCGCCTAACCGCACAGCCCGATTTTGTGGCCGGTGACACGATTCTCACCAACTCAAAGGGCATTCACGGTATCCCGATGGGTGAGCATTGTCTCGGCATCATCCTCGGCTTCACCCGCAAGCTGTTCCATACCTATGACAACCAGAAGGCTCATCGCTGGGAAACAGGAATCCGTGGTTTGGATGAAATCGCCGGCAAGACTGCCGTCATAGTCGGCCTCGGCGCTGTAGGCATCGGCATCGCCGCCAAGCTGAAGGCAATGGATATGCAGGTAATCGGCGTCAAACAGCATATCAGTGACCTGCCGGGAATCGACAAGGTCTACGGCACTGATGAGCTTGATGCAGCTTTGGCCCAGGGCGATGTAGTCATCGTAGCTCTGCCCGTCACTCCGGAGACCAGAGATTTGTTCAATCGGGAGCGATTCAAAAAGATGAAGAGCAATGCCATCTTCATCAATGTTTCACGCGGTGAAACCGTAGTAGACGACGATCTTGCCGCCGCTCTCAATGACGGCGTAATCGCCGGTGCCTCTCTCGATGTCTTCCGCACCGAGCCGCTGCCGGCAGACAATCCGCTCTGGGATGCCCCGAACCTGATCGTCACGCCCCACGATGCTGCCATTTCTCCCATGTACCTGCCTCGGACAATCGGCATTTTCTGCGAAAACCTGAAGGTTTTCCCGGATGCAGCAAAAATGCGGAATGTGGTGGACAAGGTACGGGGATACTAATTCCGCCTGTCTGCTTCAATGAGCAGCTGCAGCAGCCTGTCATCACCGGCGTCTGCATCCCGATGATGCTCTACCAGCCTGATGATTCTTTCCTGTTGACTGCTGAGCTGCCCGCCATACCGGCTGTACAGCTCCCGAAGAAGCTTACCGCCGATTTGGGGATGGCAGTAGTAATGATACAGCAGATTTTCTCTATAGCTGCCGGTGTTAAAATCCTGCATCGCTTCCGGACGCCCCTGGGCGTCCGGTTTTTTATTGTCCACAGCAGGAGTCCTGCCGATAGTCAGCAGCACCGCCAGCGACTTTGCAAACGAGCTGCCGAACCTTCCTCTGCCTATATCATGGAGAAGCGCCGCCTTCAGCAAAATCAGCCTCTCATCAGGTGAAAGGTTATTGCCGACATCATCATTCTGCAGTCGGTCTGCAGTCCTCGCTACATTCAGAGAGTGAGCCATATCGGGCGCCTTCTGCCCTCTCCATAGCTGCTGCTCGTCATCGCTGAGATATCTGGCTATATAGTCATCTCCGCCGACGCCGAACAATTCCGCCCTAATCGCGGAGAAATACTGTCCTGCCCTGTGAAGAAAGCTCACTTCTCACCCTATATATACAAGCTCTGCAGCCAGCTGTGCCTTTGCTTCGGCCTCAGCCTCAGCTCTGGTCTCACTGCTGAGACCGGTGAGTACAGTCTTGCCTTCTGCCCGCAGCTCCATCGCCTTGCGAATGGCCTCCGAGCTGTTTCCCGTACCATATCCTACATACACATCCCTGGCGACACGGACAGCGCCCTGACCCTGACGCTCCTTGGCCAACATGAGGCGGTCAATACCAAGGGCAAAACCGGTAGCCGGGCAGGGACGGCCGAAATCGGACAGCAGATTGTCATAGCGTCCGCCGCCGGCCAGTGGGAAGCCCAGACCCGGTGCATAGGCTTCAAAAACCATGCCGGTATAGTAGCCGAAATCACGAATAACACCCAGGTCAAAAACGACCCGGTCAGCTACGCCGTAATCATCCAGCAGCGCATAGATATTCTTGAGATTGCTGATGGCTGCCTGTGCATCCTCACTGCCGGTGAGAGTCTCCGCCTTGGCCAGCAGCTCAGGGCCACCGTGAAGGACAGGCAGCTCCATGATGATTTCCGCGGCTGTTTCGGGCAGCTCCAGCTCACGGGCGATTTTCTCAAGACCAACAAGGTCGTGCTTCTCCATCGCCTTTTCCACCAGACGGCGGCCTTCATCATCCAGCCCAAGCTCACGGAGTACCGCTCTGATGTAATTCACCTGACCGAGGCAGACCGTGAAGTCATCCAGTCCGGCAGCCACAATTGTCCTGATTGCCAGTGCAATGACCTCAGCATCAGCAGCCGCATTGTCCGAGCCCATCAGCTCCACTCCGGCCTGAAAGAACTCGCACTGACGGCCAGCCTGAGCCTGCTCATAGCGATATACATCGCTGATGTAGGAAAGGCGCAGCGGAAGACTGGCATCCTTAAGACGACTTGCCGCCAGTCGGGCAATAGGCGTGGTCATCTCATGACGAAGGGCCAGCGTGCGGTTGTCCTTGTCAAAAAGCTTAAACATATGAGGTTCCAGTGCTGCACCGGAGCCCATTGTAAGATTGTCCAGATACTCGATAGTTGGGGTGACGACCTCGTCGTAGCCCCAGGCAGCGAAGGCAGCCGCAATGGCCGACTCGACCCGACGCTTGTCCGCCGCTTCTGCCGGCAGATAATCACGGGTACCGTAAGGTATCTTCAAAGCTGCTTCTTGGTTATTCATTTTCATCCACCTTGATTATTTCTTTTTCTTCATTCGCTCCAGCACCAGCTGATAGCCGTCAGCACCGTAGTTCAGGCAGCGCTTGACCCGGCTGATCGTCGCTGTGCTGGCACCGGTTGTCTCGACGATAGACTCATAGGTACAGCCCTCGCTGAGCATCCGGGCTACTTCCATGCGCTGAGACAGCGCCTTCAGTTCCCCGATGGTGCAGATGTCTTCAAAAAACTGGTAGGCTTCCTCCACGGTCTTCAGTGAAAGAACTGCCTGACAAAGACGATCATTCTGTTCATCCCGCAATTTGGGGTTTACCATTTTTCTTTCCCCCGTTCCTCATTCTTATTCGCAAGCTTTACTTCTTTAGTTTGTGAAAATTGAGATTAGTATAACGCAGTTTTCCAAAAAATGCAAAGCATTTCTCCTATTTGCGTTCAACGACTTGTCGTTATAACGCAGTTTATCAAAAAATGCAAAGCATTTTCTCCTATTTGCGTTCAACGACTTGTCGTTATAACGCACTTTATCAAAAAATGCAAAGCATTTTCTCCCGTCACCGAAACACCACTCTCAAAAAAGACACCGCCGATTCCCAAAGAACCGACGGTGCATATTTTCGGTTAAGACCTCAAAGCCTTCTCCATTTCCCAGAGAGCCTGCGCCACAGTAGTCTCCTCAAGATAAGGCATATCCTCAACATACTGGGCAATATCCAGCAGCTTCTGACCGGGGCCGCCTTCACCTTCCACGCTGACAATGAAGCTGCCAATCTCATCCGCTTCATCAAGTGCTGCCATAGCCAGCGCCGCCATGCCCTCACGGTCGTAGTACCATTCAAGTATCGGATAGACACCGCCGTATTTTATCTGCTTATCCCGCATTACCTGAATGCGGCTGGTCATGGTAAGCTGCCGCAGACGCACTGCCTCTCTCAGCTCCTGTACCATTTCCTCGTACTGATATTCATTCTGCTGCATAGGAAGCTATCCTTTCAAAAAAGCTATGGATATTTTACACAGTATAAGAAAAAAATGCAATTATAATCCCCGTTGGCTCAGATTGATTTGCGAAAAAATATTTTATAATCGCTAAAAAAGTATTCCCATTCTAAAATCAATGTGCTAGAATAAAGCAAACAGAAATTTTATAGAGAGGTGTTAACATGCCACGCAGAAAAAATCAGACTGCCGGTCAACGGCAGGACGCCATCTACAAATTCCTTGAAGAATTCGCTGCAGACCACGGCTACCCGCCGTCCGTCCGTGAAATTGGCGATGCCATAGGTTTGAAGTCCAGCTCTACCGTACATGCATACCTTCGTATGCTTGAGCGCCGCGGGCTTATCCATCGTGACCCCACCAAGCCGAGAGCTATCGACCTCCTGGATAAGAAGCCCTGGTCCCGCTCTGTACCGGTTCCCCTCGTCGGCACTGTAGCCGCCGGTGTTCCCATCCTGGCAGAAGAGAATATAGAGGATACATATACATTCCCGGAGAGTCTCATCGGCAGCAACGGCAATCAGATTTTCATGCTCCGCGTTCAGGGTGACAGCATGATTAAAATCGGCATGCTGGATGGAGACTATGTACTGGTACAGCAGCAGGATACCATCCGCAACGGCGACATCGGCGTCGCCCTCGTCAACGAGGAATCCGCTACCGTAAAGCGCATCTACAAGGAGAAGAACGGCTGGCGCCTTCAGCCCGAAAACGATGATATGGAGCCTTTCTTCGAAAAGCAGGTTCGTATACTGGGCAAGGTTGTCGGCGTATACCGCTGCATGTAATTTGAAATTTTATAAAAGGAGCTGTGCAAAAATGATGACTCATTTTTCACAGCTCCTTTTTACTTTAACCTCACCCACCGGCTTCGCCGGTCCCCCCTCCCCAAAGGGGAGGGTAAACCTTCTCCTCTGGAGAAGGTGGCGCCGCAGGCGACGGATGAGGTTATATTTTCGTCAGACATTATCCACGCCCGAATATTCCCACGAAATCCCCCGAAAGGATCGACCATGAGTACTGTTGGTATAATCGCTGAGTACAATCCATTTCACAACGGCCATCGCTACCAGCTTCAGGAGGTCCGCCGACGCCTTGGTGATGTTCCCATCATCACCGCTATGAGCGGAAACTTCACTCAGCGCGGAGAAGCCGCCATAGCCGACAAATGGACACGGGGCCGCTGGGCCGTCGACGGTGGCGTAAGTCTCCTGCTGGAGCTGCCGACCGCCTTTGCGCTCCGCAGTGCTCAAGGCTTTGCCGCAGGAGGAGTTCGGCTTTTGGCTGCTGCTGGTGCCGACATCATTGCCTTCGGTGCCGAAACGGACAACCTTTCCCTTTTGCAGAACATTGCTGCCCTCAGCAGCGACGAGGCCATCGTCGCCTCGCTGAAAACGCGGCTGAAAACAGGCCGCCCCTATGCAGCCGCAGTAAGTGAGCTTCTGCAGGAAAAAATCGGCAGCGGCTATCCTGCCGAAAACATCGAGGAAATAATCAAGTCTCCCAACAACATTCTGGCCATCCAGTACCTGAGAGCAATAAACAAATACGCTCCTGCTCTGAAGCCGCTTCTCATCCATCGGAAGGGCGCTGGCTATCATCAGACAGACATCGGACATCTGGACGGTACACCGATGGCCGGAGCCTCCGCTATCAGAAACGCCCTGCAGTCAACAGAAGATTTTGCCTCGGAGATACTTCAGACAATGCCATCCCCTGTCGCCGATGAGCTTCTGCGGCTGAAAGGACAGGATACACTGACCGATACTGCCCTGCTTTTCCCAGCCATCCTCGGCCGCCTGCTGCCCATGACCGCCGGAGATATTTCCCGCCTGCAAGGAGTAGGCGAAGGGTTGGAAAATCTCCTGTGGTCCGCAATCAGAGATGGAAAAGTCGATAATCTATCTTCGCTCATAGGTTCCTTGAAGTCCAAGCGTTATCCGTATACGAGACTAGCCCGGCTGATGATTGCCGCCCTGCTGAACATCACCGGGGAAGCTGTCAGCCGTTTTGATGAAAGCGGCCCTCTGTACATCCGTCCGCTGGCCTTCGACGAAAAAGGACGGCAAATACTTGCCGTCCTTCGTGATAGATATCGGGATGAAGATGATAAGAGAAATGCTCTGCCGGTAATAACCTCCGTAAAGGATTTCCTGCCCCGCCTTGCCCGGCGGGGTGCTGCCGTGGCGAAGCCTTTGACACTCCTGCAGGAAATGCTGTCTCTTGATGTTCTGGCGGCAGAGCTTTGGAGTCTTTCTCTGTCGGAAACAGGAAGGAAAAATATTGTACCGGAGAATAAGGCAGCCATATACTACAAAAGATAAATTCCCGGGATACTGTTATTATTGAAAAATAAGGCATAACCATCTGAAAGCGAGTTCATTTCAAATGGTTATGCCTTTTTCTTTTTACGACGAATGGCGTGAATAAAGTCTGACGAAAACCCACTCTCGCTCGATAATTAACATAGCGGTACTAGACTCCTGCTTCGTATGCTTTGCGACTCCCTAAGCTCTGCCATCGTTACACTCGGCAATCGCTAAGGTCGCATGCATGACACTCACTAAATTCGCCCTTCGCTTTGCTCGGACTTATTAAGTGAGTTAGTCTTACTCGCAGGTCGTCAAGTACCGATGTTGATTAACGGTTTTCTTACAGACTCTATTCGCGCCACTTTACATTAAGGCGTAGACAACTTCGCTGTCTTTTCACTCTTTATCCGGATATGCCGGCAGGGGCATCGGACGATGGGTTTCACCCTTATGACCCTTGCCATGGAAGT
>JAFNYY010000050.1 GCA_017383125.1 Schwartzia sp. (in: firmicutes) | reverse complement strand
TTAATCCGTCAAAAAGGACATACTCCTTTGATAATGTCCTGATGTTCACCTATGACGAAAAGAAGCCCCTCGGCTTCACCCGCCTGAAGGCAGGTCCCTTCAGCATAGCACCCGGTTCTCCTGTCGAAAACATCATTGACTACATCCATCATCCGGATAAATCAGACCTTATGTAAAAAAGGGGCTGTGAAAAATGACCAATCATTTTTCGTAGCCCCTGCCTTAATATAGAGTCTTGTGAATATGGTCTGTAATGAAAATTTAAGAAATCCTACAGAAAAATTCCATCCCCACACCTTATCATAATTTACGGAGAAATATATGCGCCTTACTGTAATCGCCAGCGGCAGCCGCGGCAACTGCGCCCTTCTGGAAATCGGCAATGCCCGGCTCCTTCTGGACTGCGGAATCAGCTGCAAAAGAATAAAGACCGCCCTGCAGCCCTTGGGACTCACTCCCGATGACCTTGACGGCATCCTCATAACCCATGAGCATACCGACCACACCACGGGACTGAAAACCCTGCTGGGTCATCATCACATCCCGGTATATACCCGTCCCAAGACCATGGCTGCCATCGGCAGGACAGTCCCCAACATCGGCGACACCTTCAATCCTCTCTTTGACAGGATTACAGTAAAGGATGTGACCGTGGAGGCATTTTCCACCTCTCACGACGCCACCGACTCTATCGGCTTCTCCGTCACCTGCGGCGAAAAATTCTCTCTCGCCACGGATTTAGGAATCATGACCGACCACGTTCTCGCCAGCATCATCGATGCCGATGTGCTGCTGCTGGAAGCAAACCATGACCGTCAGCTTCTGCAGCGCGGCTCCTATCCCCCTCCTCTGAAGAAGCGCATTCTGTCGGCTCTCGGCCATTTGGACAACCGCACTGCCGGAGAGACACTATGCCGACTGACAAAACGGCCGGAACATGTGATACTCGGTCATATGTCTGAAGAAAACAATCGACCCCTCCTGGCCAGGCAAACGGTAGAGGCCGTCATCAGTGAGGCAGGTATGCTTCCTTCAAGCTTCAACATCACGGTGCTGAATCAGGGTGATGGTACTGTGGTCAGTATATAAATTTAGAAAAACCTCATCCACCGCCTTCGGCGGTCCCCCTTCCCCTGAGTGGAAGGTTTCTTTAATGTAAGCTGCGAGGCAATAATGCCTGTAAAGAAACCATTTATTCACGCCGGTGCTTAGCGATTGATGCGCAAGCATGCGCAATCAGAGCTTAGTACCGCTGCGTGAATAACTGAACGCAAGTGAGTTTCTGACAGGCTTTATTGACCGCATAAGAGAAAACATTCGTAAGGAGCGATAAACATGAGTCTTCTCAGCAACCACAACTCTCATCAGCTTCGCACCGTCGTCTGCAGCCTGTTGGTAGGCTGCGCAGCCTTTGCTGCCGGCTGCACGCTCTCCGGCACGCCCAAGGATGCCATTGCTGCCCCACAGTCTACCACCAGCCAGTCAGGAGCCAAACTTTCACCTGCCCGTGACACCCCGGTAGTCCGGGCCGCCCGTCTTATCGGCCCCACTGTTGTCGGCATCACCAACAAAGCCGTTGCCCGTGACTGGTTCAACAATCAGATTCAGGTCGAGCAGGGCGTCGGCTCCGGCGTTATCTTCCGGACCGACGGATATATTGTTACCAACAACCATGTCATCGAAGGCGCCAAGGAGATAATCGTTTCTCTCTCTGACGGCCGTACCGTTACCGGCAAACTCATCGGCGCCGACCCCCTCACCGACATTGCGGTCGTAAAGATTGACGGCAAAGACCTTACCGCCGCCACCTTCGGCAACAGCGACGAAATCGTGGTCGGCGAGCCGGCAATCGCCATCGGCAACCCTATGGGGCTGGAATTCCAGGGTAGCGTTACTACCGGTGTCATCAGCGCTCTGAACCGTACACTTGACATCAGCGACAAGCGCCTGAAGCTGATTCAGACTGATGCTGCCATCAGCCCCGGCAACTCCGGCGGCGCTCTCGTAAACGCCGACGGCGAAGTCATCGGCATAAACAGTGCCAAGCTGGCTGCCCGCGGTGTAGAGGGCATGGGCTTCGCCATCCCAATCAACACCGTTCAGGAAATAATCAACCAGCTTATGGACAAAGGCTATGTAGTCCGTCCCTATCTCGGTGTCTCCGTCTTTGACAAGGAATCCGCTGCCCGTCAGGGATACCGTCTCAACGCCGAGCATGGCGTGTATGTCCATTCCGTCACCCTCAGCGGCCCTGCCGACAGAGCCGGCATCCAGCGCGGTGACCTCATTCTCTCCATCGACGGAACCACCACCGACACCTTCACCGAGCTTCGCAATGCCATCTCTGACCACAAGGTTGGTGACACCATAAAGATTACCATCGACCGCGGCGGCAATAAGATGAAAGTTGAAGCAAAGCTGGACGAGATACCGCAAAATGATTAAAATAACTATTTTGGCCATCGGGAAAATCAAGGAGTCATACATTACCGCTGCCATTGATGAATACCGGAAGCGTCTATCCCCTCACGCCAAGCTGGAGTTTGTGGAGCTGTCTGAGGAAAAGACTCCGGATAATCCATCTGCTGCCGAGCGGCAGGCAGCCGTAAACGAAGAGGGCAAAAAGCTGCTGAAGCGAATCCCCAGCGGAGCCTATACCTTCCTCCTTGACCTTCACGGAAAGGAAATCTCCAGCGAAGAACTGGCCGCGAAGCTGGACAAGCTACAGACAGCTGGCAACAGCCAGTTCTGCTTCATCATCGGCGGTCCCTTCGGAGTTTCCGACGAGCTGCGGGCGGTCAGCGACTGCCTCTCCTTCTCCCGCCTCACCTTTACCCATCAGATGATAAGGATGCTCCTCACTGAGCAGATATATCGGGCCTTCAAGATAAACCGTGGAGAAAAGTATCACTGGTAACTATGAAAATAGGCACTATGAGAGATTTTAATCTCTCATAGTGCCTTTACTTTTATACTTTCCTGTGGGCATAACAGTCTGACAGAAACTCGCTCCCGCTTATTTATTCACGCAGTGGTGCTAAGCTCCTGCTTCATATGCTTATTCGCAGGTCGCTAAGCACCAGCGTTCATAACAGTTTCTTTACAGACAGTTATGCCCGCTCAGTTCAGAGGAAATAGATGGCAAAGCAATCTATCCCTTAATGTAATGCCCCGAAAAATGCAGTCCCTAAAGAAACCGTTTATCCACGCCGGTACTTGACGATTGACGAGCAGGCTTGCGATGTCAGAGTCTATGTACCGCTGCGTGGATAACCGAATGAGAATGTGTTTCTGTGGGACTGCATTTTCGGGACAGTTAAAATTTTCATCCGTATCCGTATTTATAAAAACCGCCGTGACTTCAAACAAAGTCACAGCGGTAAGTTCTAATCCTCATAAACTCAGTAAGTGAAATAAGTATACACCGTAAACACCGACAGAATCATTATCTCAAGAATCAGAATCGGCTTCAGCGTCTTAAAGAAATCCGACTTGAAATAATCAATCGTCACCAGGAGACACATATGGGTAGGTGTCAGCATCTGACCGGCAATACCAAAGGCCATGGCGATACCCGCCAGATTCAGACTGCCCGGCTCAAGAGCCGCTACAATCGGCATGATGATAGCAACATGACCCTGACTCATACCCGTAAGCACTCCAATGACGAAGGTGACACCGGCAATGATTACCGGTACCGGCAGCGGCGAGGTGCGGAACGCATAAACAATCTCATCAAGAACATGTGTCGTGGTCAGAATCTGAATAAAGTAAAGAATGGTTGCCACATTTATGAGCATCTTCCAGTCGCAGGCACCAAGGAACACATTCTTGACATTTACACGACGGCCGGTCATATACAGCACCGGCAGCAGACCGATGACCACTGCCAGCATAGCCGCAGAAGCATCGAAGCCGCAGAATACTGCCAGACCGAAATTCACGATAACCGGAGCCAAGGACAGCATAAGGTCAACATTGTAGCGATGCTTTTCAGCTTCACTCTGCGCCTCACCGGCAATATCCCTGTCTACCTTGATAGGGCGTATGAGGACAAACCAGCCGCAGGCAAAAGCCATCACCGTCATCCAGCCGAGATGGATGATGAAATCGCTGTACTTTACGCCCGCAATGCTCACCGCCATAATCATACCGGGGATTATGGGATTGGAAAACTCAAAGATGTGACGGAACCAGAAATTGATAGCCGCCTTGTGGTCGGCGTCGATATTCGCTTCCTTCGCCGCCGTCTCTACGATAGGGGCCGAGAACCTTGCACCACCCAGGGACGGAAGCATACCGAGAAACGCCGGCATGATGGCAAGCGTCACTCTGGCACTGGAGAAAATACGGTGCAGCGCCTTCACCATACCGTCGAGGCAGCCGCTGGTCCGCAGCTCAATCTCCAGACACATGACAAGATAAAGGGCTGCAATAAGGTCAAAGGTACGCCGCATAGTGACGGTTTCCCTTGCCGCCGACACCAGATAATGCACCTCCGGCGCCTTAACTGCCCAGATAAACAGGCCGCCGGTAAGAATGGCCGGGCCGATGGGAACCTTCTTCTTCAAAAGCACTAGAATGATACCCATTGCCAGCGCCAGCACAATAAATATATTCATGGAATCAATCACCGCAAACTTCCAAAAAATTCACGGGACGCCGAGGCGTCCCGCTGTGTAAGCTATACTGTTATTATTCAGTCATTACTTCTTGTGGAGCCAGTCCGGAATGCTGATGCTGTTCTGGAAGCTCATGATAGGCTGCTGAGGAGCAGGCTGCTGGGGAGCTACCGCCGGCTGAGCCTCCTGTGCCGCCGGAGCCTCCTGTGCTGCCGGGGCTGCCGGCTGACCTGCCGGAGCAGTAGCCGGATATACATCCTGCGGTACACTATTTCCCGGAGGAACCCGATCGAAGCCGGTGGCTACGACAGTAACACGGACGATATCCCCAAGGGAATCATCAATGCGGGCACCGAAAATAATATTGGCCTCCGGATCAGCGGCCTCGGCAATAATGCCCATAGCCTCGTTGACCTCGAAGATGGAGAGGTTCTCAGAGGAGCCGGTTACATTGATAAGCACGCCGCGGGCGCCTTCGATAGTAGTCTCCAGAAGCGGAGAATCAATAGCATTCTTTGCTGCGATAATCGGAGCATTCTCGCCGGAGCCTTCACCGATACCCATGAGGGCAGATCCGGCATCGCTCATGATATTCTTTACATCGGCGAAATCGAGGTTTACCAGACCATCGGTAGCGATGGTATCAGTGATACCCTGCACACCCTGACGAAGAACATCGTCGGCAATGCGGAAAGCCTCGGTAAGAGAGGTCTTCTTGTCTACTACCTGAAGGATTCTATCGTTGGGGATAACGAGGATAGTATCTACATGCTGACGGAGCTTGGCCAGACCCATGTCTGCCTTCTGCTGACGATTGCGACCCTCAAATGTGAAAGGACGGGTAACGACAGCAACAGTAAGAGCACCCTTCTCTCTGGCGCACTCTGCAACTACAGCTGCGGCACCGGTACCGGTACCGCCGCCCATGCCGGCAGTGATGAATACCATATCGGCACCGCTGACAGCTTCGAGGATATCATCTCTACTCTCGATAGCGGACTCCTCACCTACATTGGGGAGAGAGCCGGCACCAAGACCGCGGGTACGCTTCACACCGATCTGCATGTGGGTAGAAGCTGCGGACTTCTCCAGAGCCTGAGCATCGGTATTCATGGCGATGAACTCAACGCCACGGACATTTGCTTCAATCATTCTATTGACAGCGTTGCCGCCGCCGCCGCCAACACCGATTACCTTAATCTTTGCCGGTACATCATAATCATCGGAAATAATGCTGCCGATACGGCTGACACTACCCAAACTGTCAAACACAAAAACCCCTCCAATAAACAATCTGATATGTTCCAACGGAAATCCGTTTGTCTGCAAAAACAACTATACGGATACATTCTATCATTAAATAAAGGAATTTTCCATAATTTTTTTATTGCGCCTAACATTATTTATCGCGATTATTCTGCCCTCTCTCTTCAGCTTATCGTTTAAGCTTCCCTCCTCATCCTCCGATAACAGAGTTAAGATAAGATGACAAGGATGTCTGTTTCTATCATATCACGGAGGAAAAACCATGCAGATAAATCCCAGCGGCAGTGCCTTCGGCAGCCGCCGCCTTTTCTCGGATACCACCTGCGGTCTGAACACCGCCGAGAAGAAGAACCGGCAGACGGAGCATACGGAAAGCTATATGAAGGGCCTCGCCCAAAGTGGGAAGGACAAGGATCCGGACGCCGACAAAATAAGAGAAATAGTCGACAAAGCCCGTATGGGCAAGAAGCTCAATCAGGACGAGCTGAACTACCTCCGGGAAAAGAGTCCGGACAACTACCGAAAAATCGTCATGGCAATGCAGGAGCGGGAAATGCTCCGTCAGCAGATGGCCGCCGCCAGGAGCCGCATGGAAGCGGAACGAATCTACATGAGCCACATGACCTCTGCCCAAAAGACGGGAGACGAAATCGTCATGGGACAGCTCCGGGGCGGTCACGATGAAGTGGTTGCCACAGAGGAATATGAGGACAAACCTCTCACCACGGAGGAGGAATCTGCCCTCACCGATGAAGCCGTCGAGGAAGAAAACAAGCGGCGGCGCAAGGCAAAGCACCACGCCCCCGCCGGTCCTCTTGTCTCTCCCGGCACCAGTGCTACTATTGTAGGTGGGATGATTGATATATTGAAGTGAATTACCTGTTACCCCTCCGGCCTCGCTGATCTCGGCCACCTCCCCTAAAGGGGAGGCTTAGGCATTATCTCAACGCAAGGCCCCCTCCAGCGAAGCTGACTGAGGGGTAAATAATCTCTCAACTATGTTTTCTTTGTAAACAACACAGGGACTGGAAAAATGATATGCTACCCCCAAAGTAGACCATGGAAATATCCAAATCGACTTTGGGTGTAGCATATCACTCTACAGGAACCTTTTCTATATTCTTTTTATGTAACAGAAGTCTTACAGAAACTTTACCGTCCCTTCTGTTAATCCCTCATCGGCATAAAGCTGCTCCTGCGACTCTGCCGACAGCGGGAAGTAATACTCATAACCCCTCGGCTTGTATATTGCTTTGTCTACCGCTACAAGAAACGAAAACTGACAGCCATTCTGCCGCAGCTCATTCTCCACGAAGGCCAGGACTTCATCCATATACCCTCGCCCACGATGGTTTACCGCCGTACCGATGCACAGCAAGTAGGCAAAGCACACTTCCTCCGGCTTCGTATCTGTCAGTCGGGGCAGGACATATTTCTCCACATCTGCCGCCACGACAGCAGATGTACGGAGCGTCATATCCTTCACATGAACCATGGACAGGATTTCCCCGTCCTCCTCCAATACTGCCACCCGACCGCGGTATATATCACCCTGTCCCTGCTCACCGTAATACCTCCGGCAGAACGCCTCATCCTCACCAAAGCATTCCGTAAAGAGAGGCAGTGTCCTCCCGTACTCCTCCGACGGCAGAAATCTCACCATGACACTCAGTCCTTTCTCTGCCGCAGTGTGTACTTCTTCTCCTGCATCAGTGGGAAATAGGACAGCTTTGCCTTCCGGAGATTTTCCTGCCCCGCATCGTCCTCACGGTTTACCAGCAGTGCCTCCGGGAACTCGTGAGCGACAAACTCCCGGTTGATTATCTGATACAGGCCGGGAACGCTGTCGTCGGCCTTCTCCACATTTACAACAGCCATCTTATCAAGCGGATTGTAGTCACCGATGGCAAAGGCCTTAAGCTCTCCGTCAATGAATATTCCGCCGATATGCAAATGCTCCGTCAGAGCTTCGCTTTTCAGGATATTCCGCACGCCGATGTACTCAATGATTGTCTCACGGACCTCAGCAGGATAATAGACCACATCCTTTATATCGCTGCTGTCAAAGCCGGGAACAACACCCCGAATCCAACTGTTCAGCACACCGATTACAGCCGCAGCGTCATCATAGGCCAGCCGCCGGTATTCCCATCGACCGCCGTAAAGCTGTAAAAATTTATTGATGTGATTGCGTTTCTTGCTGAACTTCCGTCCGGCCAGTGTCCGCAGCGACTCTCCGTCATAAATGTAGTCGCTGTACTGAGGCTCCTCCTGATAATCGTAATCCCCCAGACTCCCCGACTCCCGCAGAACCCCAAAGCCCTCCTCATCGGCAAGCACCACTAAGAGCGGCTGCTTCAGAACATTGTTGAAATATTCCTCCAGCCGCCGGAAATATTCAGGCAGCCTTTCTTTCCGGCAGTAGGGCATCAGCGCCCCGGCCTCACCCTCGTGGGAGTATATAAGCAGCAGTCCGTCATCCATCCGGCAGTACTTCATAGGATAGTGGGAATTATACAGATATCCCATGACAGAAACGCTGTAGCTCCCCTTATTTGGTCGCAGGGAAAAATAAGGAGCCAGCTCTATTACATCCTTTGCCGTAAACTCAACAAATCTCAAATCGTCCATTACCAGCCTCCGAACCGGAATTCTTTCAAAATTTTCTTAATTATATTATACCACTTTTCTCACATTTAACTGAAAAGAACGGGACTGTAAAAAATGAGCATTCATTTTTTACAGTCCCGTCCTCGTTATAGATGCTGTGAATAAAATCTGTAAGAAAACCGTTTATTCACAGCTCCTTTGTTATTCTATTTTTCAATGACGACTACTGCAGCGCTTTGCCGCTTCAGCGCTGCATCCGCAGCTGCAGGCACCGCATTTTCCTTTTTTCAGGAAACCCTTCCATACAGCAAAACCAAAAATGCCGACTACACCTGCACCAAGAACAATATCCACAGCATTCATTCTCAAAACCTCCTCAGCCCAGACCGAACAAGCGGCAAACAATAATCGTCAGATAGGACAGCCCCCAGGCAATGATGCACTGCAGCGCCACCACAGCCGTAGCCCACTTGCCTCCCAGCTCACGCTTCACGGCAGCGATAGCTGCCACACAGGGGGTATAGGTAAGGCTGAAAACAAGCAGTGATGCGGCTGACAAGGCCGTAAGAGCGCTTTCCGCACCGCCGCTGCCCAAGAGGACTTCCAGGGTGGCTACCACGCTCTCCTTGGCGATAAAGCCGGACACAAGCGCCGTAGTAATGCGCCAGTCGCCGAGTCCAAGAGGTGCCAGCACCGGAGCAAAAATACCGGATACCCAGGCCAGCATACTCTCGGCAGTCTGCTCCTCCTCCAGAAGGTTGAACTGCAGGTCAAAGTGCTGCAGAAACCAGATGACGATAGTCGCTGCCAGAATGACAGTAAATGCACGCTCAAGGAAATCACGGGCCTTTTCCCACAGCAGACGGATCACATTACCTGCTACCGGCATACGATAGTTGGGCAGCTCCATGACGAAGGGCACCGCTTCACCCTTGAAGAAAATCCTCTTGTATATCAGCGCCACGGGAATCATAGTGAGAATGCCAAGCAGGTACAGACCGGTCATTATCAATCCCTCATGCTCTTCAAAGAACGCCGCAATGAAGAAAGCATACACCGGCAGCTTCGCAGTACAGCTCATAAAAGGAGTCAGCAGAATAGTCATGCGACGATCCCGCTCACTGGGCAGGGTGCGGGTACTCATGACAGCCGGCACTGTGCAGCCGAAGCCGATGAGCAGAGACACCACGCTGCGGCCGGAAAGGCCAATCTTGCGGAGCAGTCTGTCCATGACGAAGGCCACTCGGGCGATGTAGCCGCTGTCCTCCAGCAGGGACAGGAAGAAAAACAGAGTGACGATGATGGGCAGGAAGCTAAGCACACTGCCAACACCGGCAAAGATGCCATCGATAATCAGTCCATGCAGGACTTCATTGACCCCGGCCGCCTCCAGTGCGCCGTCGGCCATCTCCGTCACAGCGTCAATGCCGTCCTCCAACAGGCCCTGCAGGAAATCTCCGATTACATTAAAGGTGAGGAAAAAGACTGCCGCCATAATCAGGACAAAGGCCGGAAGCGCCGTGTACTTACCGGTAAGAATCTTATCAATTTCCCGACTTCGCTGATGCTCCTTTGACTCCTTCGGCTTCACCACCGCCTGCCGGCAGATCCGGCGAATAAAGGAAAAGCGCATATCTGCCATCGCCGCATTGCGGTCAAGACCCCGCTCACGCTCCATCTGCGTGATGATATGCTCCAGTGCCTCCAGCTCGTTATCATCCAATTCAAGCTGGTCTAAAATCGGCTTATCTCCCTCAACGATTTTTGCCGCCGCAAAGCGTACCGGAATCCCGGCCCGATGGGCATGATCCTCGATGAGGTGACGGATAGCATGCAGGCAGCGGTGTACTGCCCCGCCGTGGTCATCCTCGCCGCAGAAGTCTATCCGCAGCGGAGATTCCTGATAGTGAGCAACATGAACGGCATGCTCTACCAACTCGTCCACGCCCTGAGTTTTCATGGCGGAAATAGGTACCACCGGCACTCCCAGCAGAGCCTCCAACTCATTTATACGCACAGCACCGCCGTTGCCGCTAAGCTCGTCCATCATATTCAGAGCCACGACCATTGGCACATCCATTTCCAGAAGCTGCAGGGTCAGGTAGAGATTTCGCTCGATGTTTGTTGCATCAACGATGTTGATTATTGCCTTAGGCTTCTCCTGCAGCACGAAGTTTCGGGATACGATTTCCTCACTGCTGTAGGGAGACATGGAGTAGATACCCGGCAGATCGGTGACCAGAGTGTTTGGCTTTGTGATAATCACGCCATCCTTCCGGTCTACTGTAACACCGGGGAAATTTCCCACATGCTGATTGGAGCCGGTAAGGGCATTGAACAGAGTTGTCTTGCCACAGTTCTGATTTCCGACCAGCGCGTAGGTCAGCACCTCATCATCCGGCAACGGAGTGCCGTCCCCTTCCTTATGGAATTTTCCCGCTTCACCCAGACCCGGATGAGGCAAGGGCTCACGGGACAGCTCCTCTTCCTCCTGCTCTTCCCCATCCTCACGAGGCTCCACCGTAATCTGCGCCGCATCGTTGAGCCGCAGGGTCAGTTCGTAGCCATGGATACGAATCTCCAACGGGTCACCCAGCGGTGCCAGCTGGACAGGAGTAACCACCGCTCCCGGAATGACACCCATATCAAGAAAATGCTGCCGCAGCGCCCCTGTGCCGCCAACAGCCGTAATAACGGCACTGCTGCCGATTTTTACATCACTAAGTTTCATTACTATGCACTCCTGATTGTCGCTATTCTATAATGAGAATATTTCTTAATTGCAATTATATTCTAGCACCGATATTTTCCAAATGCAATAGAAATTGAAAATAAATCTCAAAATATATTCTTTAAGGGAACAGCAAAAAGCAGAGATACTCCCGAAAAGTCTCCCTGCTAAGGGGCAGTATTTGTTTATGTTCCTCTATCCCTTACTCCGCTGGATCAATTATCGAAGTACTTCCTCAGCTCCGCTACATCCTGCGTGATGCCCAGCGCAGCCATCAGTTTCAAGCGGGCCTTTTGACCGGTGATCTCCCCAGCCATGATGATGTCCGCAGGGTTCAAGGAAGCAGCGCTGCCGTCGTAGCTGTATTCCTTCACCACGCGGCCTGCATGGACTCTGGAGGACAGGATGACGGGGATACCCTTGCTCCGGACCAGCTCGATACCAGCCTTAACCGGCAGCGGCATATTGCCACAGCCGAAAACCTCCACCACGAGACCCTTACAGGGTTTCTCCGCCAGGCACTCGAAGAGATATGCGTCCATACCGGCATAGGCTTTCAGCAAATACACATCTTCGCAGAGAGCCTCCGGATGAATCCTCTGCAGATTCAGCGGCTGACGGCGGATAACAACCCTGTCGGAGTAAATATGTCCAATGGGGCCCCAGCCCGGAGAGGCAAAGGTAGAGCAGGAGGTGGAATGAGTCTTGGTGACCTCTGCCGCCGCGTGAATCTCATCGTTCAGTACAAGGAGCGCTCCCTTGCCCACCGCATCAGGACAGGCGGCAGTCATGACGGCTGCCAGAATATTGGCCGCACCGTCCGGGCCGGTAGCAGACGCACCGCGCATAGCACCGGTGGTGACGATGGGCTTGTCAGTCTTGCAGGTCAGCCCCACCAGATAGCAGGTCTCTTCCTGAGTATCGGTACCGTGAGTGATGACGACACCGGCTACCTCCTCCCGCTCGCAGTGCTTATCAGCCAGACGGGAAATTTCCAGCATCATCTTCGGAGTGATATGACCGCTTGGTACATTGGAATACTCCACGACTTCAACATTTGCCACATCCTTCAGAGCCGGTACGGCAGATACGAGGTCATCACCGCTTACAGCCGGTACAAGACCGCCGGTAGCTTCGTCATATTTCATAGCAATGGTGCCGCCGGTAGCAATTACGACTACAGTTTTCATCGCAAATCCTCCCTTTCAGAAGACATTCCTATACATAGCTAAGCGGTCACAACAAAATTGTCCTGACCGTCCAGCTTTTCTCTCATTATAATGATGCACCATAGGCGTTCATCGTTGAACGGGACTCGTTAATAAGGGACTCATCTCATGTGGGGAATTATACAGCATGGTTAGTCCAAACACAATACAAGAACACAACAGACACTGTATACTTGTAAACCATAACCCGACGGTGGAAACCATTCTCTTCCAGTTCGGTCTTTCTCAACACCTTATATTTCATTTGTTTAGATACTTCTCCAAAAAACGGGTCAATCATTTTTCTCGTGGGATTGACTTTGCCACGGTATAGGGTGTCTCAGCCATCCGCCAGCCTTGACATGCATCTCAGGCAATGCTTAATGAGCATTACCCCGACGGCGAAGAACTCAAGAACAGACTGTTTTATTTATCGTCGGAATCAGGCAGTGTAGCATTGCCTGAGAACCATGTAAAGGCCAAGCCCTTCGGGTGGCGGGGTTATCCCCTCTGGTTCAGAATCTAAGAACAGCCCGTTTGTTCACTACTTGAGTTGCATAAAAAAGGATCTTCCGTTAAGATTGGTATTGCATCTTTGGCCGGATGTAAACAACCCAATCAAAAGGAGATCCTCTATCATTGATTATATACGAACTGAAGCCGATGGGCAATTAACATTTACGCAATCTACTGATTTTTTAAGGATTCCTTCCTGCCTGTATGGCTTTATTAATGAATCTACATCCACCAGAATCGCCGAATCAGAACGTACCGTTATTCTCTTCAAAGGATTTCTCATGGCTGATGATGAGAATCTTGTCTGTGATTGTTGTGGCACAAAGATGCATGTGAATAATCACCCCCACATCATGCTGAGTCATCTTCCTTTTGGTGGATATTTGAGCAGTGTTTCCATCACACGCAACCTAGTCTCACCAAGTCTCAAAGAAATCTCATGAGACTTCTTTGAGACTAACTCCAAAATACTCTTGGATGCCACCTAATTCACACATTTCTAATATTTTTTCTTCGACTTATTTGTTTCACTCTTGAGCTAATTTTATCTTTAGTTCAAGAAGAAAAACCTCTGTTTATCAGCATTTTCTTCTTTCATCTTGGACTAAAATATAATTACTTGAACTAATTTAGCTCAAAAACTATTTTTCTCTTTTCATAGCTTGAATAATATAATGCACTTTCTATTCGTTAATCTCCCAGTGTCCACTGTAACCACTTCCGACATATGATACATTAGACATTTTTTGATTTTTCGTTTTACTGTTGCAATTCCGATTTTCAATTCCTTTGCCATATCTGCCGTTGATACTTGCGGATTTTCCTTTATCATTTTGATGATTTTTTCTTGAGTATCATCTTGGGTATCACCTTGAGTATCATCTTGGGTATCACCTTGAATTTTCTCTTCGTTTGCATGTGTTGCATAATTAGA
>JAFNYY010000006.1 GCA_017383125.1 Schwartzia sp. (in: firmicutes) | reverse complement strand
GGAGGAAAAGAGAGCCTGGGGGGACGATGTGGTAATCTTCCCGCCGGGAGAGCCTCCGGCAGACTATGTGGCTATGATTGAAGCCGGATTAAAGGAGGCACAGGAGGCTGTAGCTCGGGAGCAGTTCGGTCTGGTCATACTCGATGAGCTGAATGTTTCCCTGTTCTTTGGTCTGGCAAAGCGGGAGAGCGTAGAGTCGTTCATCGACAGTCTGCCGAAGGACACGGAGCTGGTTATCACCGGCCGCAATGCACCGGAATGGTTGATTGAGCGGGCTGACCTCGTAACGGAAATGAAAGAGATAAAGCATTACTATACAAAGGGTGTAGAGGCTCGTCGGGGAATTGAAAACTAATTTTACTGTCTGGTAAATGAAATTTGTGAGAACTGACGGCATGAATTAACTGACTCGCAAAATGCAGTCCCACAGAAACACATTTTCATTCGGTTATACACACAGCGGTACTAAGTTCCTGCTTCGCAAGTTTGCTTGCAGGTCACTAAGCGCCGGCGTGTATAAACGGTTTCTTTAGGGGCTGCATTTTACGAGAATAACATTAAGGTAGAGACGGCTTTGCCGTCCTTTTTAGATTGCGGGACGGGCGAACAATCTGACAGAAGCCCGCTCTCGCCCAATTTATTCACGCAGTGGTGCTACGCTCTGCCTTCATTTCAATGGGCAATCGCCAGGCACCGGCGTTCATAACGGTTTCTTTACAGACTGTTATGCCCGCAGTGCACCTTGGGGCAGTAGGTAAATTTTCCCAGAATTAGTCAATATGTATAATTGAAGTGGATTTTATATTGCAGGACAGAGCGTTCGATGATATTATATAGTAGATTATCTGTATTACAGAATCCCACTACTATTGATTTGGGGTAATTACTTTATATGGAACGACTTGTAATTAACGGCGGAAATCGGCTGGAGGGTCGGGTAAAGATCTCCGGTGCAAAGAATGCTGTTCTGCCTATCATCGCAGCAACGCTTTTGGGAGAGGGACAACCCAGCCGGCTGGAAGAGGTCCCGAACCTTGAAGATGTACATACAATTTCACAGGTACTTGAAGCAATGGGCATCGGTGCAAAATTTGATGAAAATGAGCATGCTCTTGCCATTGACGCCACAGGACTCAACTGCTGGGAGGCTCCCTATGAGCTGGTACGCAAGATGCGCGCCTCCTTCCTCGTCATGGGCCCACTGCTGGCACGCCTTGGTCATGCCCGTATTTCTCTGCCCGGTGGTTGTGCTATCGGAACCCGTCCTATCGACCTTCATCTGAAAGGCTTTGAAGCACTGGGGGCAAAGATTGAAATCGGCCACGGCTTCATAGATGCTTCCGCTCCTAATGGTTTGAAGGGAGCAAGGATTTATCTTGATTTCCCAAGTGTAGGCGCTACGGAAAATATCATCATGGCGGCGGCTTTGGCTGAAGGTACTACTATTCTGGAGAACCCGGCGCAGGAGCCGGAGATTATCGACCTGGCGAACTTCCTCAATGTAATGGGGGCAAAGGTTCGCGGAGCCGGTACCAATGTAATAAAGATTGAGGGCGTAGATCATCTGCATGGTGCTGTATATACCGTTATTCCCGACCGCATCGAGGCAGGTACCTACATGGTAGCGGCAGCTATGACCGGCGGCGATGTATATATCGAAAATGCTATCTGCGAGCATCTGAAGCCGGTTATCGCTAAGCTGAAGGAAGCCGGTGCCATAATCGAAGAAGATGTAGATGTGGTACGGGTCAGGGCGGATAAACGCCTGAAGGCCGTAGACATCAAGACCATGCCTTATCCTGGATTCCCTACGGATATGCAGGCTCAGTTCATGGCTATGCTGGCTGTGTCTGAGGGTGTCGGCATGGTGACAGAGACGGTTTTTGAGAACCGCTTCATGCATGTGGACGAGCTGAAGCGTATGGGTGCTACTATAAAGATTGATGGCCGTACTTCTCTTGTAGAGGGAGTGGAGTCGCTCACCGGCTGTCAGGTAAAGGCTACCGACCTCAGAGCCGGAGCGGCCATGGTTTTGGCGGGACTGGTGGCTGAGGGTACCACCTATGTCGGATACATCCATCATATTGACCGGGGCTATGACCGGCTGGTAGAAAAGCTGCTTGCTTTGGGTGCCGATATTAAGCGGGTATCTGATTAAAACATCATAATGAATTAGACGGACAGGCGATGAACCTGTCCGTTTCCTTGTGTAAAGAAAACCACGCGATAGTCGCATGGTTCCAAAAAGCTTTAGCTATGCCCGAAAATGAAAAACCACCCGCTAAGGGGGTGGAGCTTTATTAAGGGATATTTTGTGAAGGGTATTGAAGATATGAAAAAGCTCGTAAAAACTTTGGCTCTTGGTGCAGCCTTGGCGGCTGTCGGAGCCGGAAATGCTTTGGCTAATCCGGTAATGCCGGTAGTTCCACCTCCTCCGCCCGGGCCGGGGCCAATGCCATGGGGGGTATTGTATGGTGCCTTCGCCGCGGCAACGGGCGAAGTAGCCACCACCTCTGCCAGCGCTGCCTTCAGCTCCGCCGGGCAGGGTCTCGGCATGATGAAGGTCATCACCACCGAGAAGATTACCTGGCGTCCCTTCATCCTCAATGCCGAAGGTCTGTCCATGCAGGACAAGCTGGAGCTGGTGGATGTCATCATAAACAATAAATCAAGGGTAAGCGAGAACGCCATTCGCCGGGAGCTGGGCAAGGTAAAGCCCGGAAAGACCGTGAAGCTGTCTGATGTAGAGAAGGGCGGTCTGCTGATTGGTGACCTTGCCGATGCCATGTGCATTATCAATGTGATGCCGGTTGAGGCTCGTATGATGCAGCCGGGTCAGCCGCCGCAGGGTCGTCCTCCTCATGGCGAGCCGCCTGTAGGAAAGCCTGCACAGCCACCTGTGAATATGGGAGCCGGAGCTTCGCCGTCCGGTATGCACCAGCCTCCTGGCGGTGAGAAGAAATCCGCGGTTTCTCCCTCCGGTCGCTATCGTCTGGTGGTGACCGTAGTTCCCAAGGGAAAGGATATCTGGGGAGCAATCGGCTTCGGCAACGGCGGATATAAGTACACCGGCCGCTATCAGGGTACTCTGATGGTGAACGCAGCCAACCTTGCCAGGCAGGGCGATGTCCTGACCATCGGCGGCCTCTATACCGGAAGCGATGAGCGCAGCGGAATCATCAACTACACTCTGCCGGCTGTGACTCAGGGCGCCCGCTTTGATTTCTTCTATCAGCGGACTGCTTACAGCGTGGGGGATATGTATGAGTTCCTCGGCATCGATGGTGTGAGCAATACTCTGCGGTTCGGCTATCATCAGAATCTGACCCGCCACCAGAATCACAATCTCTACATGGATTTCCTGATTACCAGAAAGCAGATTGGATCCATTGTCAATGGCATAGCTATTTATGGACAACCCCGCAGCGAAGGCACAAAGCGCTCCCATGCCTTCACCCTCGGCTTCCGTGGTGATTTCACCGACAAGTGGGCCGGCGGCGGCAAGACGAACTGGGCAATCAGCTATACACAGGGCGTGTTCAATCCTATGGCAGGATTTGCCGTCCGTGACCCGCGGCCCATCGGTCATGATACGGCCGGAGCCTTTGGCCGGTGGAATTCCTCTCTGAGCCGTGAGCAGAAGGTGGCAAAGAACCTGAAGCTGTTCGTTGGCGTGGATGCCCAGTACACCAACAATGACCTGGACAGCGCCGAACGAATGATTTTGGGCGGGCCATTGGGTGTACGGGCCTACGGCGTATCGGAGGCCAGCGGCAATCGTGCCATCCTTGGCAAGATGGAGCTGCGCTGGACTCTCCCCAAGGCACCGAAGGACAGAAACAACTGGGAGCTTATCTCCTTTGTAGACGGTGCAGCCTCCCGCGTAAATACTCATCCCAATGCGACTGACAGGCGCAACAACCGGGAGATATACGGCTGGGGTCTCGGTGTCAACTGGCGCAACGACGATGACTGGATGGCCCGAGTAGCCTGGGCAAGACCTCTCGGCAATAATGATCCGCTGACGGAGCAGAAGCGGTCGAGCCGCGTATGGTTCCAGCTCTTCAAATTCTTCTAAAAATAATGGGCTGTGAAAAATGAGCAATCATTTTTCACAGCCCTGTTTTGATGTATAGACGAAATCCGGGATGTTTTATTTCTTCATAAGCTCCTTCAAGGGAACCGAGACAAAGGCGTCCCCAGCGGAACTGTTTGTTATGGTACCAGGCGGGTAAATCGCAATCAGATAGTCTCCGGCAATATACCAGCCGTCCTCAACCTTAGCAGAGCAGAAGTCATAGACATGGGCACCGAAATCCGGGGAGAGGCTGTCCTTGTAATTGGAGTTTGGCAGAAAGTGCTGAATATAGACGGCGATTTTGTCAGCGATGGCATTGTCACCGCCAAAGGCTTCGGAGAGAGAAAGTCGACGGCCGGAGCCGGAGTCGAAGGTAGCGGCGTATACCGTGACGCTGCTTTGACCGATGATGGAGAAGACTTCCCGGGTGATAAGAGATACTGTTCCCTTTGCGGGCGTTTCCACTATGTCAGTAGTCATTGTGTAGCCGTTGCCGGCATTCTGGAGCGATTTCCCGCCTAGAGAGGGGCCCTTATGGCCGGAGCCTTTGGAGAAGCTGTCGTTTTCGGCAGCTCCTGCCTTCCATGCCTTGTAGATGAGTGCCATATCGGTCTCCAGAGATTTGCATTTCTGAAGGAAACGGCGATGCTTCAGGTCGAGATATGTCTTGCCGATATTGACTACCGTTTCGCTGCCCTTCAGCTCCGGAACCTCAAAGGTGGAGGTGCAGAGCAGGGAGCCGTCGACGGCATGGATATTTACGGAATCGGCTACCGTACCGGCACTGGCGGCGGAGGTATACAACAGAGAGGCGGCAATCATCGCCAGCAGCTTTTTGGGAGTTTTCATAATCTTTCCACCTATTTCCAGGGCTTGTAGCCCTTTGGCTTCAATCCGAACTGACGGAGAACGGTGCCCAGATGGGCGGTTATCTGATCTTCTGCGGTGTCTGCCTCCTGATAGAAGGTGAGCATCGGGGGGATGATGGCCGCGCCGGCTTCCTTGCAGGCCAGAAGATTCTTCAGGTGAATCAGGGACAGGGGGGCCTCCCGTGGGGAAAGGACGAGGGTCCGTCCTTCCTTCAGACATACATCGGCGGCCCGCAGAAGAAGATTGTCGCTGAAGCCGTTGGCAATACCGGCCAGAGTCTTCATGCTGCAGGGCAGCACAATCATCCCGTCGGTGATGAAGGAGCCGCTGGCGATGGCGGCCGTGAAGTCGTCAATGTCGTAGGTGAAGTCGGCCAGAGACAGCAGCCGGTCGATGGGAATGTCTGTTTCGCTTCGGAGAGTGATGAGGGCACTGTTGGTCATCACCAGATGGGTCTCAACATGAGGGAATTCCTTCATTACCTCCAGCAGGCGGCAGCCCATGATAACACCCGATGCACCGGTGATGCCGATGATTATTCGTCGCTTGTTGTCGCTCATGATAGTTTCCTTTCGATTCTTTTCGTATTTTAACTGTAAAGCAGGACAAAAGCAATATAATTTGACCTTCTTTCCTATTGCCAAAGATTTCTTTTTGTAATATATTAACTAATGGACGACTATCTGTAGATATATTAAGTAGTTGGAAGGTTTGCAGTAATGTTTGGCATGAATATGGATATCGGCGTAGATTTGGGTACTGCGAATGTACTGGTTTATGTTCGCGGTAAAGGTATAGTCCTTCGGGAGCCTTCGGTCGTCGCCGTAAATAGTGATACAAAGGAAATCCTCGCTGTGGGCGAGGAAGCAAAGAGGATGATCGGTCGTACGCCGGGCAATATCCAGGCTATTCGCCCCCTGAGAGACGGCGTAATTGCCGATTATAATATTACCGAGGCGATGCTCCGGCATTTCATTGAGAGAGTCATCGGTCGGCGGATTGTTTTCCGCCCCCGGATCATGATTTGCGTTCCCTCCGGTATCACCATGGTAGAGCAGCGTGCGGTGCAGGAAGCCGCAGAGCAGGCGGGTGCCCGTCATACCCAGCTCATCGAAGAGCCTATGGCGGCAGCAATCGGTGCCGGTCTGCCGGTAGGCGATGCTACCGGCTCCATGGTGGTGGACATCGGCGGCGGCACTACTGATATAGCAGTCATCAGTCTCGGCGGTATCGTCACCAAGGCCAGCATAAGAGTGGCTGGCGATAAGCTGGATGAAGCAATAATCGCCTATATGCGCCGTACCGGAAGCATCCTTATCGGTGAGCGGACGGCAGAGGAAATAAAGTACAAGGTATCGGCGGCCTTCCCGACAGCCCGTGATGCGGTGCTTGAGGTGAAGGGACGCGATCTGCTGACCGGTCTGCCGAAGCTGGTTCAGGTCACGACGGCACAGGCAAGCGAGGCAATCGCCGAGCATGTACAGGCAATCGTAGATGAGGTAAAGAGCGTACTGGAGAAGACTCCTCCGGAGCTGGCCAGTGATATCGCTGAGCGGGGCATCGTCCTCACCGGCGGCGGTGCATTGCTCTTCGGTCTGGATAAGCGAATCGCCTATGAGACCAAGGTGCCGGTATTCGTAGCGGAGGATCCCCTCTCCTGCGTGGGCATCGGTACGGGAAAGGCTCTTGACTATATGGATCACATGGATGATGGTGTTCCCATTTCTCTGAGCTTCAATCGCAGATGACAGTGAATTTCAAATATTGAGGTGAAATAATATGTGGCGTGGACTATATACGGCGGGCATCGGCATGATGACCCAGATGAATCGCACCTCCGTTATTTCCAATAATTTGGCGAATGCAGCTACCTCCGGCTTCAAGCGGGACAGAGTAGTGGACGAGGAATTCGGCCCTATGCTTATTCGCCGCATAAATGATGATGACCCCAATGGGGATATTACCCGTATTAAGCAGTTCCATGTGGGAGATACCATTCCTCCTGTGGTAGGAAATCTCGGCCTCGGTGCCCAGACGGCGGAAATCGTTACCGATTTGAGTCAGGGCAGTATGCAGGATACCGGTAATCAGCTTGATCTGGCCATTGCCGGCAGCGGATTTTTCGCAGTAGCTACCCCTCAGGGTGTCCGCTACACCAGAGATGGCAGCTTTACCCGGGCAGCCAATGGTGATATCGTCAATCATCGTGGTGAGACTGTCCTCAATCGGCAGGGACGGGCAATAAACATCCCGCAAAATGCTACGAGGATTTCCGTAGGACATGACGGTACCGTCTTTGCCGACGGAGAGCAGATGGGGACGCTGCAGCTGGTGGAGTTTGATGATCCCAGAGCAGCAGTAAAGGAAGGGGACAACCACTATGTGGCCCGTCCCGGCGCAAGGCCCAGACCGGCTACCGGCTCCATTGAGCAGGGAGTATTGGAAATGTCCAATGCCAACGTAATCAATGAGATGGTAGAGCTGATTGACAATTACCGCATCTACGAGGCAAATTCCCGGGCGGTAACAACTCAGGATACAATGCTTGACCACTCCGTAAATCAGGTTGGCCGGCTGTAATAAATAATTTGATATAAGTCAATACAAACTCGAAGGATTCGAAATATAAAAAGGGATTTTGATAAAACAAAGGAGCTTTTTATTATGATGAGAGCATTGTGGTCCGCAGCCTCCGGTATGAAGGCACAGCAGACCAACATGGATGTTGTATCCCACAATCTGGCAAATGTTAATACCTTTGGCAATAAGAAGGTCAGAGCTGAGTTTCAGGATCTGCTCTATCAGACACTCCGTCAGGCCGGTGCCGAGAGCGGGGCTGACTCCCGCTATCCTACCGCTCTGCAGGTAGGTCTTGGCGTAAAGGTGGCAGCTACCCAGCGTATGTTCACTCAGGGCAATCTCCAGTCTACGGAAAATCCGCTGGATGTAGCTATCGAGGGCGAGGGCTTCTTCCGCGTTGAGCTGCCGGACGGCACTATTGCCTACACCCGTGACGGCTCCTTCAAGCTGGATGAGCAGCGCCGCCTTGTAACCTCTGACGGCTATCCTTTGGCTGATGGCATCACCATTGATGAGAATGCTCCGCTGGACAGCATCGTAATCGCTGCTGACGGACGCGTATCGGCTACCCCGGCCGGTGAAACTGCAGCTGCAGTAGCCGGCCAGATTACTTTGGCCCGCTTCGTAAACCCGGCAGGTCTTACCGCTCACGGCAAGAATCTCTTTACCGTAACCGATGCTTCCGGAGAGGCTCTTGAAGGCAATCCCGGTGATGATGGTGCCGGTACTCTCGTTCAGAATGTAATTGAGATGTCCAATGTTCAGGTCGTTGAAGAAATGGTCAATATGATTGTTGCTCAGCGTGCCTATGAGTCCGATGCGAAGGCAATTACCACCAGTGACTCCATGCTGGAAATTGCCAATGGCCTGAAGCGCTGATAAATACGCCCATGAAAGCGGCTAAAAAACTTTGGCGGCTGATGGGGCTGCTACTGTGTCTGCTGCTGATGAGCAGCGGAGCCGAGGCGGCAGCCGGAGTACCTCTCGCTCCCATCGGGACGCCGAAGGTGCTGCTGCATCATGATGCAGTGGAGGCGGCGGCCAGAGCAAAGATAATGGCAGATTTGGAGGAAGACGGCGAGCAGCGCCGCTACGAGATCCAGACTGTAAGAATGCCCAAGGATTTGAAGGTGCCGGAGGGAGAGGTATCGCTGGATGCCATAGCCCCCAGCGGTATCCGATATGGTCTTACCGTGCCAATATATGTAACTGTATCGGTGAACGGTGAGCCGTACCGGCAGCTTACCTGCTCTTTCAAAATCAGGGTATACGATAAGGTGGCAGTTGCCGCCCGCAATCTTCAGCCCAGGCGTATCCTGGAGGCAAAGGATGTGAAGCTGGAGGAGCGGGAGGTGGGCTTCACTGCCGTCCATTACCTGACGGATGTGGAGAGTGTCATCGGCCGGGAGCTGAACCGACTGGTGAGGGAAGGGACGATTTTTACCGCCGGAATGGTGAAGAATCCAGTCATCATGCCAGTGGGTACTGTAATTACCATCGTCTCACGCTACAACGGTATTGAAGTACGGGTGGAAGGCAAGGCAATGCAGGCCGGTCGGGAAGGCTCGGTCATAAAGGTGCAGAATACGGCCACCCGTAAAGTAATAGATGCCCGGGTTATTGACGCCACCACGGTTGAGGTAATCCGGAATTATTGAACCAAAGGGGGGAATAGAATATGAGAAAATTTCATTCCCGATATATGAAGCTCTGTGTGGCTTTTGTACTGACGGCCTTTGTGGCTGTCATGGCAGCATTGCCGGCGGCAGAGGCACAGTCCCTGTGGGGTGACAGGGGAAGCGGCAATCTTTTTTCTGACCGCAGGGCCCGCAATGTGGGTGATATAGTAACAATAGTCATAAACGAGGCCACCACTCAAAGCACAACAAAGTCTACATCGAATTCCAAGTCCAGCTCTACCAATCTTAATGCCGGCATCGGAATCTTTGATTTCCTTCGGGCAGCAAGTGCCAGCGGCAGCGACAGCTTCAAGGCTGACGGCTCCGCTACTGCCTCAAATCGTGTCTCCGCACAGGTGACCGTTACCGTTACCGAGATAATGCCCAACGGCAATATGGTGGTAGAGGGTGAACAGTCCATTTGGCAGGGCAAGAATGAGCATAAGATTTCCCTCAGAGGTGTTATCCGTCCGGACGATGTCTCTGTGAATAATACGATTCCTTCCACCAAGGTGGCGGATACGACGATGAAGTTCAACGGCAAGGGTCCTTTGAATGCAAAGCAGCGTCAGGGCATCCTTACCCAGATATTCAACTTCCTCTTCTGATAGACTGTATTGGGAGGATAAATCCCTATGAAAAATTCTCTGTGGAAAAGCAGACTGAAGAAAGCTATGGCAGGAACGCTGGCGGCATTTGCACTGCTGACGGCTCCGGTGGTCTTTGCCGAGGCTGTTCCGGTGCGGATAAAGGATCTGGCGAAGGTACAGGGCGTCCGCTCCAACCAGCTGGTAGGCTACGGACTGGTAGTGGGCCTGAATGGTACCGGTGATTCCACCAAGTCCACGGAAACGCTTCAGTCGGTAGTAAATATAATGAAACACTTCGGCGTCACTATCAGCCAAAGCTCGCTGAAGCCGAAGAATGTGGCGGCGGTCATTGTCACCGCTACGCTGCCTCCCTTCGTCCGGGAGGGTGATACCATCGATGTCACCGTATCCTCAATGGGCGATGCCAAGAGCATACAGGGAGGCACCCTCGTCCAGACTCCGTTGCAGGCAGGCAACGGCATTACATACGCCGTGGCTCAGGGCGCGGTGTCTACCGGAGGCTTTTCTGCCGGCGGCGGTGGGAACAGCGCTCAGAAGAATTTCCCCACCGTGGGAATTTCCCCTAACGGAGCAATCGTTGAGCGCTCTGTAGAGGATGATTTGGGCAATATGAACAGCCTGTCCCTGTCTTTGACCAAGGCTGACTTCACCACGGCCAGCCGCATTGCGGAGGCGGTAAATTCCCGCTATGGAAGCATCGCCAGAGCGGCTAATCCGGGACGGATAGATATAAGCGTCCCGCCGTACTATCGGAACAACATCGTATCCTTCGTGGCTACCCTTGAGGAGCTGGCAGTCACTCCCGACATGGCAGCCAAGGTAGTCATCAATGAGCGTACCGGCACCATCGTCATGGGTGGTGACATCACCGTAGGTGATGTAGCCATTACTCAGGGCGGTCTCACGGTGAAGATAAGCTCCGAGGAGGATGTGGTGCAGCCGCCTCCTTTCAGCTACGGCCGTACCGGTAAGGTGAAGAAGAAGGAAACCGATGTGGAGGAGTCCCCGGCAAGCTCCATCGTCCTGCCTTCAACTGCCGATGTAGAGGACATAGTTGGTGCCCTCAATGCCGTTGGGGCAACACCCCGTGATATTATTTCCATCCTGCAGGCTATGAAGGCCTCCGGGGCACTCCATGCGGAGCTGGAGATAATTTAAGGGATTTCAAAATTAAGCGGTGTAAAGTTGGTAAAAAGTGAAACCTCATCCGTCAGCCTTCGGCTGCCACCTTCTCCAGAGGAGAAGGTAATGACCCTCCCCTTTGGGGAGGGGGGACCGCTTGCGGTGGGTGAGGTTACAATGATGAATTCAGACTTTTACTTTATCCATAACAGTGTAGGGGCTAACCTTATAATTTTGCAGGTGTCAATATGATAAATGCAGTGAACATGAATATTCCCTTAATGGGAGTAAGCGTTCCGGATGCGACCGGTGCTGCGGAAAGCATTAACGCGGCTCAGCAGGAAATCAATCGAGCGGCATCCTTCAGCGAGGTGCTGTCTTCTGCACAGGCTGTGGAGAACAAGGCGGCCGCTACGACAGCGGATATGGAAATCGCCAGAGCCGAAGCTGAGGGTAGATTCGCCAGAGCGATGGTAAATCCGCAGCCGGTGGCGGGCAGCTCCGGTATGACAGGGGCCGGTTCCCAGGAGCTGCTGAAGGATCTGGCTAATGGGACAGCCGGGATCATGGACAGGGCCAATATGGCAATGAAGAATGCGGAGGATGCGCAGCGCCTGCGTAAGGAACAGGAGCAGAAACGCTATGAGGCGAAGGTCAGAGAGGCCTGCCGCGGATTCGAGACGATGTTCCTCTCCATGATGTACCGTCAGATGAGAGCTACTGTGCCGGATAATACGCTTTTCGGCAAGAGCAACAGTCAGAAGATATGGCAGTCCATGCTGGATGATTCAATGATGGAGGAAGTCTCCAAGGCCGGCGGAGTTGGCCTGGCAGACATGATTTACAAGCAGCTGACCCTGCGTAAGCAGATATAGCTGTGATTACTGTTTTAGTTCTGTGTAAAAGGTATGCTTTTATGAGTGCTATTTCTAAATCGATGAGAGCGGCGTCCATCGCGGCTCTTTTCTTTTTTCTTAATTTGTTTTTCCTGCTGCCGGTGACTTCATCGGCGGCGGCTCCGGCAGCAAACGCCGGAAAGAAAATCGCTGTCACCCAGATAAACGGTATCCGTTTCGGCACTGCAGGAGAACGGGAACGGCTGGTTATTGAGCTGGGAACGATACCGGAATACACCGTGAAGATGGAGCTGGAAGGCAGACGGTATATTCTGGAGCTGAAGGGCGTAAGCAAGCGTAGCGGAAAAATGCCGACCATAAAGGGGCAGCTTGTCCGCAATGTGGTGTGCCGCAAGACTCCGGGCGGCCACATAATCACAATTGATCTGAAGGCGCCGGCGGTTCAGGAAATAATGTCCCTGGGAAATCCCGCCAGACTGGTGGTGGATTTCTATCCAATTGCCGAGCGGGAGAAGTCCGTGGCGGTAGCTCAGGGAATCCGTCGTATTGATTATGTGAAGCGTGCATTGGCAGGCTCGGTACGGGGATATATCCTGACTGTCGATCCGCTGCTGTATAAGCTCGACCCAGTGCTGGCAGGAGATGTTGTCCCCGGTCGGGCTACGGTCAGTGCTATGGCCCGGGAATATGGGGCAATAGCGGCAATAAATGGCGGCTACTTTGATTGGGACGGAACGATTCTCGGTATGCTTCGCATCGAAGGCCAGCTGGCCGGTACCGGCTATCAGCGGCGGACGGCGGTGGGCTTCCGGGAGGATGGTACCGGAGTAATTGGCCCGGTAGAATACATCGGGAGAGTGACTATTCACTCGGCCATGGTACCGGTGTCGGGAGTAAACACTCCGCGGGAAAGCAATACGCTTGTCATCTATAATTCCTACTACGGAAAGACTACCGGCACAGATAAAGCAGGCCGGGAATTTACCGTGGTCGGTAATAAAATCACAGATATTCGTCAGAACAATTCTCCCATTCCGGAAAACGGCTATGTAATATCGGTATCAGGGCGCTGCCATGATGCCTATACCATGGTGAGGAAGGGAGATACCGTTACCCTCTATGAGTCCGTATCCAGCGGGACGGCACCGATGACCGGTGCCTGGGGACAGGCTGCGGTGGACTGGCGGAATATTCCGGACATCCTTGGAGCAGGCCCTCAGCTGGTGGCCGGCGGCAGGGTGGCTGTCACCAAGGTCGAAGAACAGTTTCCGGCAGATATTGCCAAGGGTCGGGCGCCGCGGACCGCTATTGGGATAAAGGAAGACGGCACCTGGATACTGGCGGTGGTAGACGGCCGTCAGGCCAACTCTGTAGGAATGACACTGGAAGAGTTGGCTGATTTCATGGTGAAGTACGGAGCGAAGGCTGCAGTAAATCTGGATGGCGGCGGCTCCTCCGAGATGGTGGTAAACAACCAGATTGTGAATAATCCCTCTGACGGCAGAGAGCGAGCTGTCGGCAGCGGCATCGTGGTGACAGGGAGATAGCGGAGGGATTATCCGTCAGCTGGCATAGATAAAACTAAAAGCCTCCCATATAGGGGTTGGGTAACAGCTCTCAGTCAGAGGATGGCCCGAGGGCGTGGAGTAAAAGAACAATAAAAAGCCCGGCTTCTTACGAAGCCGGGTTTTAATTTACCGGTAAATTAAAATTTGAAGTCACTAGCCTAGCGGTACGAAAGTTGGGCCCCAGAGACACGGGCATACGGGAGCAACTTTGTACTCGGC
>JAFNYY010000049.1 GCA_017383125.1 Schwartzia sp. (in: firmicutes) | reverse complement strand
GATGGAATTTCATCATGTGAGTGTGCTGCCGGAGGCAGCAGAGCTTCTCGTGACAAACCCCGATGGAATATATATTGATTGTACCCTTGGCGGAGCAGGGCACAGCGGCCGCATGGCAGCACGATTGTCGGCGCAGGGCCGACTCATTGGCATCGATCAGGATGCCAATGCTATCGAGGCAGCCACGAAGCATCTCGATGAGCTGAAGGAGCAGGGTGTTGTCTGTCGGACAGACTTTGTCCACGACAATTTTTCCCACCTGCCGATGATTTTGCGGAAGCAGGGGCTTGAGGAGGAATGCTCCGTAGATGGAGTCCTCTTTGACCTCGGAGTGTCCAGTCATCAGCTGGATACTGCGGAGCGAGGCTTTTCCTACATGAGGGATGCGGCGCTTGATATGAGAATGGACTCCCGACAGGAGCTGTCGGCGGAGACGGTACTAAATCGCTGGAGTGAGGAAGAGCTGGGAAGGATTTTCCGGGAGTATGGCGAGGAGCGATGGTGGAAGCGGATTGCCGAATTCATCGTGGCCAGAAGGAAGGAGAAGCCCTTTGAAACCACCGGTGAGCTGGTGGATATAGTAGAGAGGGCAATTCCCAAGGCGGTGCGCCGTGAGCAGAACGGCCATCCGGCAAAAAGAATTTTTCAGGCAGTACGCATTGCGGTAAATGATGAGCTGGGAATCCTGAGAGGATCTGTCGAAGCGGCAGTGAAGGCTTTGAAGCCCGGCGGCGAGATAGCGGTCATCACATTTCACTCGCTGGAGGACAGAATTGTCAAGGAGACTTTACGGGATTTGGCAAAGGGATGTATATGCCCGCCGTCACTGCCTGTATGTACCTGCGGACATAAGCCGGAGGTAAAGCTGCTGGGGAAGGCAATGCCTCCCAGCAGGGAAGAAATAGAAGCAAATCCCCGAGCGGCCAGTGCAAAGCTGCGACGGGCGAGAAAACTATAGAACAGCGGCTCAGGGATGGGCGGCCGAAAGTATCTGAAGTGTCAGGGAGAGGTTGAAGGTTATGGCAGCGGAGCGTTGGCGTCAGGATGACCTATACGGCTACGATGAGGACTATGAGGTGGCAGACGGCACCTATGGTGCAGCCCCCAGGTACAGCTATAATAGTTCGGGAGCCTACCACTATCGTGATTTGCCGAATGTAGTGGATGATGCTCTCAGGAGCGAACCTTCACTGAAGCGGGACAGCAGACCCCGGTCCCGTGAGGAGGCGCGGCCTTCCGCTGCAACGGTAAACGCTGATTTGCGCAATTGTTGTCTGGTGCTGTTTGTGCTTATTGCCATCCTTTCTATGGGATTGGCTCTCCATCGTGGGATCAGTGCTGAACGAGGCTATCAGATGGCAGAGCTGCGCCGTCAGGCATCCCGGATGGAAAACGAGAACGAAGCTCTCAGAGTGGAAATAGCTCATCTGAAATCCCCGCAGCGCATTAAGGAGCTTGCGACAGCCAAGCTGGGAATGATTGTCCCGGAGAGCGCCTATTTCTCTTCCGAAAAGGGAGATACGGCAAAGGCTGCCAAACCGAAAACTGAATGACTTTGCTTTCAGCTTGAATCCTATTTATTTTGACGAGTAGGGGCGGGAGAACCCCGCCTCTTTTTTAATATTAAATTGAAGTTTACGAAAATTTCCGTTTAATTTTCAATAAAGGATAATAAAATTATAAATTCGGAAGAACGGTGCGCCTATGCGCTGCCGTTGCAAGGAGGAAATAGAAATGGATATTACCCTGGGCATGATTTTGAAGAGAGTACCAGGAGCGAAGCTTACGGGCAGCGCAGATGCTGTGATAAAGGATATAGTTCAGGATTCCCGTGAGGTCACACCGGGCGCCTTGTTCGTGGCGATGGAGGGTCTGCATGTAGACGGGCACAAGTTTATCGCCGGAGCTGTTGCAGGCGGTGCGGTGGCCGTATTGACCACCAGATATGCCGATAATGCCGGGGCACCGGAGGGAATCCCTGTGCTGACGGTGCCGGATATGGATGCCGCACTGAAGGCAATCGTTCCCTGGTTCTATGATTATCCGGCCATGAAGATGCGAATGATAGGCATCACCGGAACAAACGGAAAGACTACTACCAGTTATCTTGTCCGTCATCTGCTGCAGGCAGCAGGCCGGCGGGTGGGCCTCATCGGCACGATTCAGAACATGATTGATGACGAGGTCATCCCCACGCACAATACTACCCCGAACATTATCGACCTGCAGCGCCTGCTGGCCAGAATGTGCAGCGAGGGCATCACTCATGTGGTGATGGAAGTCTCTTCCCATGCACTGGATATGGGCAGAGTAGCAGGATGCGAGTACGATACTGCCGCTTTCTCCAACTTGACTCAGGATCATCTCGATTATCACGGGACGATGGAGAATTATTGCCTGGCCAAGGCAAAGCTTTTTGATGGACTTTCCGCAGCCGGTCGGAAGCCGGGGAAGAAGGCCGTGGTAAATATCGATGACTCGGCCGGTCGGATAATGCTGGAGCATGCCAAGTGCGGTCACACGACCTACAGCGTGAAGGATGAAAGTGCATCCCTGCGGGCGATGGATATAAAGCTCACCGGTACCGGTGCTTCCTTTACGGTAAAGGGTGAGTTCGGACAGATAAAGCTGAATATGAGAATAACCGGTCTGTTCAATGTCTACAATGTGCTGGCCGCTGTTGGCTGTGCCGTGGCAGAGGAGGTCCCGGTGGAGGTCATCGAGGAGAATCTGCCGCTGTTCAAGGGTGTCCCCGGTCGGTTTGAGGCCATTGATATGGGACAGAATTTTGGCGTAGTGGTAGACTATTCCCATACTCCCGACGGTCTTGAGAATGTATTGCGGGCGGCAAGGGAAATCGCCGAGGGCAGAGTTATCGTAGTGTTTGGCTGCGGCGGTGACCGCGACCGGACTAAGCGCCCGATAATGGGCCGCATTGCTGCGGAGCTGGCTGATATCGTCATTGTCACCAGTGATAATCCCCGCAGTGAGGACCCGGATTTCATCCTTTCGGAAATCGTTCCCGGTGTTGAGGAAAAGATTGCCGGCAAGCAGTATGAGGTACTGGTTGACCGCCATGAGGCTATATTCCGAGCAGTTAAGCTGGCAGAGGACGGAGATATGGTGGTTATCGCCGGCAAAGGGCACGAGGACTATCAGATTCTGAAGGACAAGACGATTCACTTTGACGATCGTGAGCAGGCCCGTGAGGCTCTTATGGGAGGAAATCTTTGACAATGGCTGAAGAATTGCATGTGTTTACTGCCGGAGAAGTAGTCGAGGTCACTGCCGGCAAGCTGATGGGAAGTCCGGAGACGAAGCTCTCCGCTGTTGTTACTGATACTCGGAAAATAGTTCCCGGGGCGCTGTTTGTTGCGCTGAAGGGCGAGAAGTTTGACGGAGCGGACTACGCCCGTCAGGCCGTGGAAAATGGTGCGACAGCGGTACTTGTTGGAGCCGACTGTCCGGCAGAAAAGACCGAAGGTCTGCCGGTAGTAATAAAGGCAGAGAATACCCTTGCGGCTTATCAGGCTATCGCCCGTGCGTATCGCCGTTGCTTCGTGGGCCCGGTACTGGCTGTAACCGGCTCCAACGGCAAGACTACCACCAAGGATCTCACTGCCTGTGTGCTGAATTCGACCCTTAATACTCTCAAGACCGAAGCAAATTTCAACAACGAGATAGGACTTCCTCTGACCCTGCTGCAGCTGGAGGCTGACCATGATGCTGCTGTTGTGGAAATGGGTATGCGCGGTCTCGGACAGATTGCCCAGCTGGCTTCGGTGGCAGAGCCGGTTATCGGAATAGTCACAAATGTGGGAGAAACCCACATGGAGCTGCTTGGTTCGCTGGAAAACATCGCGAAGGCTAAGGGCGAGCTGATTGAGGCACTGCCGTCTAATGGCATTGCCGTACTCAATGGAGACAATGAGTTTGTAGCGGCGATGGCCGAAAAGGCAAAACCGGGAGTGAAGGTCATCACTTACGGCATTGAGAATGAAGCAGCAGTGCGAGCTTTACCGGAGTCCATCGAGTCCGAAGGATTCCTGACGAAATTTTCTGTAGTCTTCACCGGTGATGAAAAAGCATATCCGGTAGAGCTGCCTCTGGCTGGCCGCCATAATGTCTACAATGCGCTGGCGGCTCTGGCAGCCGGTCATGCGCTGCACCTTGACCCGATAGAAATGATTGATGCTCTTAAGGATTTCAAGGCAACCGGGCAGCGGTTCGAGTGCATTGAAAAGACGATAAAATGGGTAGGCACGCTGAAGATAATCAATGATGCCTACAATGCAAGTCCAATGTCTATGGAAGCAGCTCTTGATACGCTGGCGGAAACAGCCAAAGACAGCCGGCGGATAGCAGTCCTCGGAGATATGCTGGAGCTGGGTGATATTTCCGTTGCCGCACATAAGAAGGTTGGGCAGAAGGCAGTGGAGACCGGCGTTGATTACATAATCACCCGAGGTGAGATGGGGTACTTTGTTGCCGTAGGAGCTGTTATGGCAGGACTCGAGGCCGATAAAGTATTCCGGGCTCCCGACCATCAGGCAGCCGCCGCGAAGCTTAAGGAAATATGCCAGGACGGAGATACCATCCTCTTTAAGGGCTCCCATGGTATGCAGATGGACAAGATTATCGATATGTTTTAAGAATGGTGTGAATCTTTACAATGAGTTTGTATATATATTGGGCATCCGTAGGATTGGGCCTGGCAATAGCAATGGCGGTTACCGCTTTGGTGGTGCTGGTTTCCGGTCCGTATCTCATACCGAAGCTCCATGCCCTGAAGTACGGTCAGAGTATCCGTGATGAGGGACCGGCCAGCCATCAGAAAAAGAGCGGAACCCCCACGATGGGCGGATTGATGATGATACCGGCCATTACTATCGGTACTCTGGTTCTCGATGGTTTCCAGCCGGAGGCTCTGCTGGCGATATTTGTCATGCTTGGTCATTTTGCCATCGGTTTTGCCGATGACTACATAAAGGTTGTAAAAAAGCGCAATCTCGGCCTTACCGCTAAGCAGAAGCTGCTGGCTCAGATAATCATGGCTGCTGTAGTCATCTATATTGGTCATAACTACCTTGGCCTGAAGACTACGGTCTGGATTCCGGTGGCAGATGTTGTCTGCGACCTTGGCAGTCTTTATTACGCGTTTGTTCTCTGCGTGCTGGTAGGTACTACCAACGCGGTAAATCTTACAGACGGCCTTGACGGACTGGCTTCCGGAACAGTAGCCGTTGCAGCAGCGGCCTATTCTGTTATCTCTTATGTTACCGGACATGAAGACCTGGTTTATTTCTCCGCAGCCGTATCGGCAGCCTGCCTGGCCTTTCTTGTGTTCAACCACCATCCGGCAAAAATATTCATGGGAGATACAGGCTCGTTGGCGTTGGGCGGAGCTTTGGCAGCAGTTGCTATTCTCACTCAGACTGAGCTGCTGCTGGTAATAGTAGGTGCCGTTTTCGTGGCCGAGGCAATGTCTGTAATGATGCAGGTCACATATTTCAAGCTGACCGGCGGCAAGCGAATATTCCGCATGAGTCCGCTTCATCATCACTATGAGCTGGGCGGCTGGAGCGAGACGCGGGTCGTCTACACATTCTGGACAGCCGGAGCGATATTTGCGGCATTGGCATTGGCTTTAATCGTTAAGTAAAAGAACACAATAAGATTGGAAAACACCGTCATGGAAAAAGAATTGCAGGAAAATTTCGCCGGGGAGAAAATCCTCGTTATCGGTGCCGGTATCTCCGGTACGGCAGCTGCGCTCACTGCTAAAAAAATGGGCGCTGAGGTAGTCCTCAGTGACAGCAAGACCGAGGATAAGATAACAGATGACCTGACTCCCCTGAAAGAAGCCGGAGTAGAGCTTTTGCTTGGCCCCCAGACTGAGGAGCAGCTGGAAGGTGTGACGAGAGTCATCGCTTCTCCGGCAGTGCCTTGCCGGGTACCGCTTATTCAGGCTGCTTACAGTAAGAAAATCCATGTGGAGAGTGAAGTGGAGCTGGCCTATCATCTGGCAGCATCTCCTCTCTATGCCATCACCGGTACCAATGGCAAGACTACTACTGTTACCCTCACAGGAGACCTGTTTGCCGCTAAGTACGGCAAGGATAAGACCGGCGTAGGCGGCAATATCGGCACCCCGCTGGTGGACGAGGCACTGCGTATCGGTGCTGACGGCGCACTGGTGGCAGAGATTTCCAGCTATCAGCTGGAGGCTACCGATGATTTCCATCCGCGTATCTCAGCAATTTTGAATGTCACTCCGGACCATCTCCTCCGTCATGGGACGATGGATGTCTATCAGGCAACGAAAGAGAAAATCTTCGCTCAGCAGACTGCTGAGGAGGGGGATTTTGTCGTTCTGAATTTCGACGATGAACTGACGAAGAACAGTATCGCCAGGGCAAAAGAGAAGGGCATAAATGTCTGCCCCTTCAGCACAGTGGATCGCCTGAGCGCTGAGAAGTATGCGGCTGTCCTGAAGGATGATGTTCTCACTATCCGTGATGACGGAAAAGAAGTACAGCTGGTAAAAACCGATGAGCTTAATATCAAGGGCCGTCACAATGTAGAAAATGCACTGGCAGCGGCGGCAATTGCATACTTCGGCGGCGTGGATACAGAGATGATAAAGAAGGTCCTGCGGGAGTTTATGCCGGTGGAGCATCGCATCGAGCCGGTTCGCGAGCTGGATGGCGTGCGTTATTACAACGACTCCAAGGCAACGAATACAGACTCCACCGTGAAAGCATTGGAGAGCTTTACGGAGCCGATTCTGCTCATTGCCGGCGGCGATGACAAGATGACGGATCTTACCGATTTCATGCAGCTGGTAAAGGCAAAGTGCAGCAAGCTCGTGCTGGTGGGAGCTGCTGCTGAGCGCTTCAAGAGCGAGGCTCTGAAGGGCGGTATTGTCCAGTCTGATATCCTTGAGGCCGGCTATGATATGGCAAAGGCAGTAGAGCTGTGCCGCAGTGAAGCGAAGCCGGGAGATGTTGTCCTACTGTCTCCGGCCTGTGCCAGCTTTGATATGTTTACCGGCTTTGAGCATCGCGGCAAAGTATTCAAGGAACTTGTAAACGCTTTGAAATAAGGGGTCATTGTTTTGCGTATCATTGTTTCCGGCGGCGGTACCGGCGGTCATATTTATCCCGCCATTACCCTGATAAATGAAATAAAGCGGCGCAGACCCGATGCGGAGTTCCTTTATGTGGGAACCTCTGACGGTCTTGAGGCGGATATTATTCCCAAGGAGGATATTCCCTTCTCCACGGTTGATATCCACGGCTTTGAGCGAAAGCTCACTCCGATGAATCTGTGGCGGGCAATAAAGGCCGGCGTGGGGACACTTGAGGCAATGAATATTGTCCGGCGTTTTTCCCCCGATGTTGCCATCGGCACCGGCGGATATGTCTGCGGCCCTATACTGCTGGCTTCCTCTCTGCTTGGCGTGCCTACCCTCATTCAGGAGCAGAATGCGGTGGCCGGTATCACTAACAGGCTGCTGGGAAAATTTGCTACGAAAGTAGCGGCCGGAACTGCCGAGGCGGTGAAGGCATTCCCGACGGGAAAGACGATATATACCGGCAATCCCATACGCCATGAAGTGATGGCGGCGAAGCGGGAGCAGGGAATAAAAGAGCTTGGTCTTAATCCGGATATGCTTACGGTACTTGTTTCCGGCGGCAGCCGCGGCGCCCGCAGTCTGAACAATGCCATGATAGATGTCCTCGATAAATATGCCGGCAATAAAAAGGTACAGATACTCCATGTAACCGGTTCGGTAGGCTACGAGGATACAATTAAGAAGCTGGAGGATCGCAGCATATACCACGAAAATTTCTCCAATATCAGTGTGGTGCCTTATCTTTACAATATGCCGCTGGCTCTGGCGGCGGCGGATCTTGCCATCTTCCGGGCAGGAGCGACGGGCATTGCCGAGCTGACAGCCCGGGGAATCCCGGCAATACTGGTGCCGTATCCTTATGCGGCAGAGAATCATCAGGAGCACAATGCCATGGCGGTTGTCAACGGCGGCGGCGGAAGGATGATTCTTGACCGGGAATTGACAGGAGCTGGTCTGCTTCAGGTCATGGAGGAGCTGCTTTCCGATGAGAAGGGGCTGAAGCAGATGGCGAAGGCCAGCCGCAAGCTGGGTAAGCCACAGGCGGCAAAGGATATTGTTGATATAGTAATGAGTATTGCCAGACAGTAATACAACAAATTTGGTTTAATAAATAATGTGGGGAGAAATCGCAATGCTTTCGGGAATAAGGAAACTCCATTTTATCGGTATCGGCGGCGTAGGAATGAGTGCTTTGGCACATATTCTGCTGGATAAGGGCTGGTCGGTCTCCGGTTCTGACCTTCATGATACGCCTCTTACCAGAGAGCTGGCAGCGGCAGGTGCAGAAATATATACTGAACATCGGGCAGAGAATGTGATAGACAAGGCGGTTGATGCTATTGTCGTTTCTACAGCCATTCGTCCTGACAATCCGGAGGTACTGGCAGCGGAGAAGCTGGGCATAAAGAAGCTACACCGCTCTGATATCAATGCCCTCCTGCTGAATGCGGCTAAAGGCATTGCCGTAGCCGGTGCCCACGGCAAGACAACGACAACCTCTATGCTGGGTGTTGCCCTTACGGCAGCTGGTGTAGACCCCACGGTCATTGTCGGCGGCGTCGTCCGTGATTTTGGCAGCAATGCCAGACTTGGCAAGAGCGATGTGCTGGTTACCGAGGCCGACGAAAGTGATGGCTCTTTCCTGAAGCTGCGTCCCCATATCGCAGTAGTAACAAATGT
>JAFNYY010000048.1 GCA_017383125.1 Schwartzia sp. (in: firmicutes) | reverse complement strand
GGTGCATCCATTGCCCCACGGAAAAGCCCCTTGACCCGGCCTACCACAAATACCGTCAGCGTTTCCTGCGGGAGTATTGCTCAGAGTTGAAGCCAGAAGTATAGGCCTATAGGGAAATACTGTAGAAAAACAAGGCCGTGAATATAATCCGACGAATACCTCATCCGACCTCGCTTTGCTCGGCCACCTTCCCCAGAGGGGAAGGTCACTGGAATGATTAAATGACCTCATCTGTCCAGCTCCGCAAGCCATATTCCCTATGGTGGAAGGCAATCCTCTATTTCGCCATGGGGAAACAAAAAAGAGACGGTGAAGCCGTCTCTACTTTAATGTAAAACCGCCGTGATAATGCCTGTAAGAAAACCGTTAATCAACATTGGTACTTGGCGACTGACGAGTAAGCATACGAAGTCAGAGCCTAGTACCATTATGTTGATAACCTAGACTAACTCACTTAATGAGTCCGAGCATAGCGATGGACGAATTTAGTGAGTGTCATGCATGCGACCTTAGCGATTGCCGAGTGTAGCGACGGCAGAGCTTAGGGAGTCGCAGTGCGAGAGCGTGTTTTCGTCAGATTATGTCAGGCGGTCATTTATTATCCCGTCCTTCTCGATTAAGGACAAAAAGAGACGGTGAAGCCGTCTCTACTTTAATGTGATGGTCATTCTAAACGAAACTCATCATAATATCCATTCACCAAGAGCATCGTATCAATGCGATCGAGAATTTCCGCATCGCTGTGACGATGCTCTTTTTTGCATACGCTGCTGTCTCCATCGCAGATAATGCAGGGCGGATATTCCCGCGGCGGCACCTCTCGGCCATCGGCATCATACACGGTAATGTCAAACAATGCTCCAAGGGGGTGCGTCTCTATCACTCCGGACAGCACTCCCCGGACAGCATCCGCCGAATCATCCACCACCGTAAATGTCTCCGGATTGTCACAGCCGGAGGACACCTCACCCAGCTGCACCATATCAAGCTGCGACAGGATAATATGAATCCTGTCCAGCCCCTCCCGATAAAGGGCCACCAGTCCGCTGGCCTGCTCGCTGTCGGGAATAAATACTCCCGGTGCATTCAGCCTGTATACCACGACGGAAACATCGTGCTTTCGTCCGGATTCATCAACAGCCACATAATTTACATTTTCATCCTTGTAAAAAGAAATCAGGCCCCTGACTTTCGCCAATCGTTCCTCGTTTGTCATTGTTTATCCTCAAAGGTATGTATCAAGCTCATCAAGCATTTTGTCTGTGGTTGCCCAGCCGGTAGCAAAGCGGACTACCGTATGGCTGTCATCCACCGCCTCCCAGAAGGACACGCAGACATTTTTCTCCAGTTCCTTAAGCTTACCGTTTTCTACTACCACGAAAATCTGATTGGTGGGATTTTCCATAAAGAAATTGTACCCCTTGGCCGCCAGCATCTTCCGCAGACGCCCGGCCTTCTCGATGGCATTACGGCCCGCCTTCATGTACAGATCATCGGTAAAGAGTGCATCAAACTGCAGACCCAGCAGCCAACCCTTGGCCAGCATGGCACCGTGCTGCTTCGTCATGGTATAAAAATGCTTCGGTGCCTTGCCAGGGGCAAAAACCACCGCTTCGCCGAAAAGAGCACCCATCTTCGTGCCGCCGATGTAGAAAACATCTGTCAGCCGGGCGATGTCTGCCAGGGTCACATCCGTTCCCTCGGCCATAAGGCCGTACCCAAGGCGGGCGCCGTCAAGGAACAGTGGGATATCATACTCACGGCAAACCTTGGACAAGGCCGTCAGCTCCTCCAGCGTGTAGAGGGTACCATACTCAGAAGGGTGAGAAATGTACACCATCCCCGGAAAAACCATATGCTCGTAGCTGCCGTCGCCGTAGAATTTCTTCAGAAGAGATTTTACATCAGCCGCATCCAGCTTGCCATTTTTGTGGGGAATAGTCAGCACCTTGTGTCCGGTGTACTCTACTGCTCCCGCCTCATGAACCCCGATGTGACCGGTATCGGCAGCAATTACTCCCTGATAGCTGTCCAGCATGGTGCTGATGACAACCTGATTTGTCTGGGTTCCGCCGACGAGAAAGAAAATCTCCGGCTGCGATTCGTCATCTCTGTAGCCGCAGGCAGCGGCGATCTTCTTCTTCGCCCGGGCAGAGTATTCATCACAGCCGTAGCCAATGATGCCCTCCCGGTTTGTCCTGGCCATCAGGTCAAGGATTTCCTGATGACAGCCCTCGGCATAGTCGCATTGAAATGAAAGCATTTTGTTCTCCTACCTTAGTTTTATAATACCAATATTGATTATTCCTTTAATTGAACGACCGGGAAATACACTCCCACAGAAACCCATTTTCATTCGGTTATCTACACAACGGTACATAAACTCTGACTTCGCAAGCCTTGCTCGTCAATCGTTAAGTACCGGTGTAGATAAACGGTTTCTTTAGGGAGTGTATTTATCCGGAAATTTACATTAAGGTAGAGACGGTTTCACCGTCTCATTTTCATTGCGATCCAAAGGACAGCTTCTTTAATGTGCGCCCGACAACAATATCATCTCACCCCTCCGGCCTGCTATGCAGGACACCTCCCCTTGATGGGAGGCTTATAAGGTGTTTTCAATTTATGTCGGATAATTTATTCCTTAATGTATGCCGCCAGTATAGTTCCCGTAAAGAAACCGTTAATCAGCATTGGTGCTTGGCGAGCTGCGAGCATGCCTGCGAAGCAGGCGCTTAGCACCACTATGTTGATTATCCAGCGATAGAGTGTTTCTGTCGGGTACTATGCGGCGGTAAATCAAATCCTGCTCATTTATTTTTCACAGGGAAGATTCTCTGCCGCATATTGCTTTCCATAAGCACTACATCCAGAGCCTCCCCCGTCAGCTCGTACAAGCCCTGCCCCATGTACTCCTCATGGATATCCCTTCTCACCGACTTCCTGATGACACCCGCCGGCAGACTCTTCTTTTTCTTCCCGGCAGTCTCCGGTGTCACCGTGGCAGCCTCAGCCTCCGCTCTGTCAAAGCCCAGAAGCTCCAGCTCAATGTCTGCCACGATATAGGTTCTGCCCCGCCAGTCGTGATAAACAATTTCATTGGCCTCCCTTACCCGGAGGAAAACCACCAGATCGGCATCAAGATCATCCGCCAGCACCGGCATAATCGCCTCATAGTCAGGGCGATTTCTCTTAGTCACATACTTGCCGCTGTTCACCAGCGATGCCAGCTTCTCATAAGACTCCCGGGCATCAACATACTCCACAGCCTTCGTCACGCCGTTCAGGGGAACATGCACCAGCCGCTCCAGCTGCTGGCCGACATACTTGTCGCCGCCGCAGCTTTCCAGCAGCGATATGTTTTCCACCGGCAGAAGTGCCAGCCGTTTCGTCTTCTTCTCCGCCGCCTGAGCTGTATTCAGCTGGAAGATGGCCATCGTCATTAGCAGCGAAATAACAAACAGTATTCTCATGGAAGAAAGTCTTATAGTTTTCATTCCCTCGCCTCCTGTGAAATTTGCCCCAGTATAGTTATCATCGTATCGTATTTTACCCTTGATTGTGTTATTATAATGCCATAATTATAGAAAATGCAAGGCACATTCTTTCACCACAATATGAAGTAAAGACGATGTACCCTCTGCTCAATAATGTAAATTGAATGCATATCCGTCTTAAGGAAATCATTGTGGACGCCGACGCCCAGCGGCCTACAAGCCGTCATACGCCGACAAAGCTCAGCCCCGCTGCGTGAACAAATAGCTGAAAGCGGGTTTCTGTCAGAATGATATGCCGCAGAAAACACTTTTATATGCTAGAAAACAACGATATCTTTGACCTAAAAAACTGCCGCCTCTGCCCCCGGCGCTGCGGTGTCGACCGCTATAAAAGCCAGGGCTTCTGCGGTGCTCCGGCTCAGCTCACGGCTGCCCGTGCCTCTCTCCATCTGTGGGAGGAGCCGTGTATCGCCGGTGACAAAGGAGCCGGCACCGTCTTTTTCACCTACTGCCAGCTTGGCTGTGTCTACTGTCAGAATTATGCTATCAGCAGTCAGCCGCAACAAACGATGCAGCCCTTCGGCAAGGAGATTTCCGTCCGGGAGCTGACCACATCCTTTTTGCGGCTTCAATCGTTGGGTGCTGCCACCATTGATCTGGTGACACCCACCCACTACGCCCCCCAAATCATCGAAGCCCTCCGCCTGTCCCGACAGGGTATCTCCGGCGATAAGCTGACCATTCCCGCCGTCTGGAACAGCTCCGGCTATGAAGCTCCGGAAATGGTGCAGGCCATCGCCGAAGACATCGACATATTCATGCCGGACTTCAAATATTTCGACAGGAAGACTGCCCTTCGCTATTCCAATGCCCCCGACTACCCGGAGCGGGCCATGGAGGCTATTACCGCCATGGTTAGGGCAAAAGGCGCGCCGGTTTTCTTCCCAGGCTTACGGAGTGGGCATGCGGCAGATGACTGCAGCCAGCCCCATCTGAAAAGCGGCGTTATAATCCGTCACCTTGTTCTTCCCGGACATCGTCACGAAAGCATTGCTCTGGTGCAGGAGCTGTACAGAAGGTTCGGCGATGGTGTCATCCTGTCGCTGATGAACCAGTACACTCCCATTGCGGGAGCCGCCTACCTGACTGATTTCCCCGAGCTTCGCCGGAAGCTCACCAAATTTGAATACGACAGTGTGGTTGAGGCCGCCCTTGACGCCGGCTTCACCAACGCCTTCATCCAGCAGGGCGGCACCGTCAGTGAATCCTTCATCCCCATATTTGACGGCCGGGGGCTGTAGAGTCACGATTGATTATCCTGCTGAAAAATGACAAAAACATTCAATGATTTTCTAATAACGAAAGGAGTATTTCAATGCATCAGTGCACCATTTCCCCGGAAGCAGCCTGGGAGCTGCTGAAAAAGTATAACAAGGAGCCCTTCCACCTTCGTCACGGTCTCACGGTAGGCGGTGCTATGCGCTGGTTTGCCAACGATCTCGGCTACGGCGATGAAGCCGATTACTGGTGGATGTGCGGACTTCTCCATGACATCGATTATGAGCTGTACCCGGATCAGCACTGTAAGAAGGCACCGGAGCTGCTGAAGGAAGCCGGCGTTGCCGAGGATATGATTCACGCTGTCTGCTCCCATGCCTACACCCATGGCTCCGATGTAGAGCCGGTGGAGGAAATGGAGAAAGTTCTCTATGCCATCGACGAGCTCACCGGCCTTATCGGCGCAGTGGCCCTCATGCATCCTTCCAAGAGCGTTCAGGATCTGAAGGTCTCCAGTGTCCGCAAGAAGTACAAGGATAAAAAATTCGCCGCCGGCTGCTCTCGCGATATCATCAACGAGGGTGCCGAACGGCTTGGCTGGGAAATCGGCTACCTCACCAGTAAGACCATCGAGGCCATGAAGCCGGATGAAGCCGCGATAAACGATAGATTGGCC
>JAFNYY010000047.1 GCA_017383125.1 Schwartzia sp. (in: firmicutes) | reverse complement strand
TCTGCATAGCGGGCGATGGCGTCCATGTCGTGAGAGACGAATACTATCGTCATTTTCCGTTTGTCGTGGAATTCCTTTATTTTCTCCAGCAGCTCGTCACGGCCAGCAGGATTCAGTCCGGCGGTTGGCTCGTCCAGTACGAGGTATTTCGGTGAGAGGGCGATTACTCCGGCGATAGCCACCCGGCGCATCTGTCCGCCGGAGAGGGAGAACGGACTCTTTCTCCGATAGGTCTCATAGTCAAGCCCTACGAACTCCATAGCCATCTTCACCCGGGCGGTAATCTCTGCCTCGGACAGCTCTCTATTCTTGGGGCCGAAGGCGATGTCTGCCTCTACGGTTTCCTCAAAAAGCTGGTGCTCGGGGTACTGGAATACCATGCCTACCTTGTCCCGGGCTGCTTTGACCTCTTTGCTTTTGCCGGCTAGGGTCTGCCCGTCCACAATAATCTGTCCGGCGGTAGGCTGGAGCAGGCCGTTCAGATGCTGAACGAGGGTTGATTTGCCGCTACCGGTGTGACCGGCGATAGCGGTGAAGGAGCCTTCCTCGATGGTGAGGCTCACATTGTCCAGTGCCTTGCTCTCAAAGGGTGTGCCGGGCATATATGTGTAGCTTACATTTTTTACTTCTATTGACATAGCGCAGCGGCCAGCTCCTCATCGGTCAGTATATCCTCCGGCAGCTTCAGTCCGTTCCTTCGCAGGCGGGCTGCTATCTCAGCTGCCAGCGGCACTTCCAGTCCCAGTGCCTTCATTTCTTTCTCACGGCAGTATACCTGCCGGGGGGTACCCTCCATGACTACCTTGCCGTCACCGAGGACGATTACCCGGTCGGCGGCGATGGCTTCCTCCATGAAGTGAGTAATGAGGATGATGGTTATCCCCTGCTCTTTGTGGAGGCGCTTCACGGTCTCCATGAGGCTGCGGCGGCCTACGGGGTCAAGCATGGAGGTAGGCTCGTCGAGGACAAGGCAGCGGGTCTGCATGGCCAGGGCGCCGGCTATGGCGATGCGCTGCTTCTGTCCGCCGGAGAGAAGATGTGGGGCGAAGTCCCGATATTTCTCCATGCGGACGCTGGCCAGAGAATCCGTGACCCGCTGACGGATTTCGTCAGGGGGGACACCGAGGTTCTCCGGGCCGAAGGCCACATCGTCCTCTACGATGGCCGCTATAATCTGATTGTCGGGGTTCTGAAAGACCATGCCGACGGTCTTTCTTATCTCCCACAGCTGGTCAGGGTCGGCGGTATTCCTGCCGTCTACGGTGACGCTGCCCTCTGTGGGGAGCAGGATAGCATTGAGATGCTTGGCCAGCGTGGATTTGCCGGAGCCGTTTGTCCCTACGATAGCCAGGAACTCTCCTTCCTCGACGGAGATATTCACTACGTCAAGGGCAAGGCGCTTCGATTCCTCGGCTCCTTCATAGCGGTGGACGAGATTTTTTATTTCAATAAAAGACAATTTACTTCTATCCTTATTCTATGACTTTGAAAAAACCTTAACTAAGGTATTATAACGCATTTGTTAAGGGAATTGCAATGCAATTTTCGGGTGGTATGCTCCTCCGCATCAGATACAGCGCCATTCCTTTACTTTGGTAGTAAATAGATATTTACTACTGCGAGGCTATAGTGTAGAATAAAGATATCAGTAAAGATAACGGAGGGTGACGAATGCCGCAAATGAATCGTGATGAAATAGCCAAAGAGTTCATGGCGTCTATCTGGGGCATACACTACAATTTTTTCCGCAATCAGAAGCTGCCTCTTCCGCTGAATCAGTTCGCCATCCTCATGGATTTGTCCAACGAGGCTTATCCGATGACTATCCATGAGCTTTCTGAGTCGCTGCAGATAAAGAAGCAGCAGATGACCATCATCATCAGCCGTCTGGAGGCTGCCGGCTGCATAAGCCGCTCCTCAAAGGACAGCGACCGCCGCTACAGCGAGATAAAGCTCACGGAAAAGGGTATGAATGTAATAAAGGAATTTTTCTCCAATATGAATAATCTTTTCCTGACGAGACTTGATAAGCTGAGTCCGGAGGAACAGCAGCGTCTATATGCTTCCTTCCATCAATTCAACAGTGCTGTCGAGCTGATTGCTGAGAAGGAGTAGGATGCGCCCGATACGATAAAACAAAAGGCTATGGAAGATGATTGCTCATTTTCCATAGCCTTTTTATTTCGTATTGCTCCGTCAGACTTCCATGATGATGGGGAGTATCATGGGGCGGCGACGGGTCTTTTCGTAGAGATACCGGCTGAGGGCATCACGGATGCCGGATTTGATGGCGGACCACTCTACATTCCGTCCGTCAAGGCAGCGGTCGAGGGCAGTCTCCACCCGCATACGGGCTTCTTCCATTAGCTCCTCGGACTCGCGGACATAGACGAAGCCTCTGGATACGATGTCGGGGCCGGCTACTACTTCGCCGGTCTCGCCGTCCATTGTCAGTACCACGATGATGATGCCGTCCTGAGAAAGCTGGCGGCGATCCCGGAGGACGATGTTGCCTACATCGCCGACGCCGAGGCCATCGATGAGGACACGGCCGGCTGTGACTTTGCCACTGAAGCCAGCTCCGTCCTTGGTGAATTCGATTATCTGGCCGTTTTCACCGATGAAGATATTCTCCTTGGGCATGCCTAGGGATTCTGCCAGCTTGGCATGAGTGACGAGGTGGCGGTATTCGCCGTGTACCGGGATGAAGTACTGAGGCCGCACGAGGTTGTGCATTAGCTTCAGCTCTTCCTGACTGGCGTGTCCGGATACATGGACGCCCTCGCCCTTGCCGTAGATGACATTGGCACCCAGCTTCATCAGGTTGTCGATGGTGCGGGACACAAGCTTCTCATTGCCGGGGATGGGGCTGGCAGAGATGACGATGGTGTCACCGGGGTCGATGGTGACTTTCCGGTGGTCGCTGTTGGCCATGCGGGTGAGAGCCGACATAGGCTCGCCCTGACTGCCGGTGGTGACGATGACCAGCTGCTCCGGAGTGTAGCGGTTGATTTCATCAATGTCGATGATGGTTCCTTCCGGGGCGTTGATGTAGCCAAGCTCCAGAGAGATGCCGACGACATTTACCATGCTGCGGCCAAGGACAGCTACCTTACGCTTGTGAGCCACAGCGGTATCAATAACCTGCTGAATGCGGTGAACATTCGAGGAGAAGGTAGCGACGATGATTCGCTTACGGGCGTTGCGGAATGCTTTTTCAAAGGCGGTACCTACCGTCTTTTCACTGGGGGTATGACCGTCACGCTCTGCGTTGGTGCTGTCGGCCATCATGACCAGTACACCTTTGTTGCCCAAATCGGAGAAGCGGCGGAAATCGGTCATGTTGCCGTCGATGGGTGTATAGTCAAGCTTGAAGTCGCCGGTGTGAACAACCATTCCCATGGGTGTCCTGATGGCGAAGCCGACGGCGTCGGGAATGCTGTGATTGACCCGGATAAATCCTACATTGAAGCAGCCGGCGTTTACGCTTTCTCCGGCTGAGATTGCTTTCAGATTGCCGCTGTCTACGCCGTTTTCCCGGAGGCGTCCTTCGAGGATGCCAAGGGTCAGACGGGTGCCGTATACGGGTACGCTGAGCTGCCTAAGCACATAGGGCAGTGCACCGATATGGTCTTCGTGTCCGTGGGTCAGGAAGATTGCCTTCAGCTTGTCCTGATTTTCCAGCAGATAGGTAATATCGGGGATGACCAGGTCGATGCCCAGCATATCTTCATCTGGGAACATAAGGCCCGCATCAATGAGTATCATTTCGTCATCGTAGCGGATGACGGTCATATTTTTGCCGATTTCTCCCAGACCGCCAAGGGGAATTATCTGCAGCTTTGATTGTTTTGCCAAAATTACACCTCCGTTTTCTGTAATGATTGTCGAGACAAATTAAAATACGCCCCTGCAAAGCCGCCGATTTTGAACACAAAAACAACGCCCTCACGGGTGTCATGACTCCGCCGACAGGAAAGGCGCATATTCCGAGCCAACCTTTCTGCATAGCGGATTTATAATGTCTGCCGTACAAATCACTATCGCTTCTATTATAAAGCCATAGTTGGGGGATGTAAAGAGATATTTACATCCAACTAAAAGGCTTCTTTGCTTTTCGATAAGATGAACCGACGCCTGCGTGACATACTGAGTGCGATGTTTTGTCAATGGAACGGGGGAAATGTTTCAATCCACGCCCCCCTCACGGGAGGCGACAGCTCCCGTATTGACAAAAGAATGGGTCTGTAACATTTCAATCCACGCCCCCTCACGGGAGGCGACGTTCAATTTGTTATTGCAATTTACGGTAGTATTTCTTCCTGCTTTAATGTAATATTGAGTTGAGCCATTGTGTTCTTTCCTCCTCGGTATTATGTTGTGTGTACAACTTCATTTTACCCGAAGATTGAACCTTTCTTTTTAATTTACACCATTATATAGACTTAACCGAGGATAAACGTATCGGTCTGCATGAGGTAAACTGCTATCATTTCCTAAAATGCCAGATGCTGCCAGGCGAACAAATCCCGCCAGCCAGCTACAAGCAATTATTTTCGACATAACAAAAACCCCTGCTGAATAAGGCAGGGGCTTTGCTATTCTTATGGAAAAATCTACAAAGTAGGTTCAAAGCCAAAATTAAAAGGCCCCGATTTCTCGGAAGCCTTGTTTTTTCTGGTGCGATTGGGCGGAGTCGAACCGTCGACCCTCTGCTTAGGAGGCAGATGCTCTATCCATCTGAGCTACAACCGCAATATTATATTGTCTGACGGGGTCACCCGTCTCACAGAAGACGCCTCTCCATTAGGAGCGATGTTTCTGATTTAAGCCGTTCGATTATTCCGCATCCTTTTTGATGCCGAAGATGAGCTCATCAAGCAGATCGATAAGCTGATTGATTTCCGGCTTGGAAATCTGTCCGCTGGCACCCAGCTCATCGCCCTTGCGGCGCATTTCCTCGTTGATGAGGGAGGAGAAGAGGACAAGCGGTACCTCATGGAGACGGTCATTTTCACGAACCAGCTTCAGCAGGCGATGACCATCCATCTGGGGCATCTCGATATCGCTGACGATGAGGCGGACTAGGTCATTGATGTCGCCGTCCTTCCCAGCCAGCTTTTCCAGGTATTCCCAAGCGTGCTTGCCGTTGTTGAAGTCCTTGACATACTCGTAGCCGGACTCGTGGAGCGTAGATACAAGCAGCTCACGAAGCAACGGGGAATCCTCCGCAACAACGATGTGAGCGCCTCTGCGGCGGGACTTAATATCCTGACTTGCGTCATCAAAGGTGGTCAGCTTGGCGTTGATTTCCGGATTGATTTCGGCAATGATTGTCTCGAAGTCGATGAGGAGGACAATCTTGCCTTCCATCTTGATGAGACCAACAATGCGGGACTGGTCGCCAACCTCAGGAGCCGGCTCCATGTCACGCCAGGAAATACGATGAATACGGGAAACATTGTCTACAAGGAAGCCAATGTTGTAGTTGTTGATTTCAGTTACGATGATGTTCTTCGGACGGGCATCCCCGGCAACATTAAGGCAACGGGCCAGATTTACCAGCGGCATTGCTCTGCCGCGCAGGGTAAAGAGTCCGTCAACATAGGGATGCGCCTGAGGCATATGGGTAACAGGGAACGCCGCAGCGGTGATGACCTCTCGTACCTTTGCGACATTTATACCGTAGTTTACACTGCCGATGTTGAATTCTACGATTTCAAATTCGTTAGTACCCGTTTCCAGCAGTATTCCTTTTTTATCAAGATTGGTTTCTGCCATAGGATTCGCCCCCATTATTTTATTTCAAAAGAATCTTTCAAAATCAATGCCTTGCTTAGTTACACCCATTATATTATATTCTTTCTTTTATGAAAATATCCTGCAAATTATGAAAAATTTCTTAATCGGGTCCATCCATCCGCCTGCTCAAGGACACCCTCTTTTATCAGATGGCCGAGGGCTCTTTTAAAGGCTGCCTTTGACAAATGGAACTTCATGCGGATGATGTCCGGCGGTGTGCTGTCATCGTAGGGCATTCTGCCGTTATGCTGCTTCAGATGCTCCATTATCATAGCCGAGTCGGTTTCCAGTGCCGTTTCTTTGACAGGTCTCAGGGATGCGTTCAGTCGGCCATCAGCACGGACAAAGGTGACGCGGGCTGACACCACTTCGCCCACCTTCGGGCGCTGGGGAATTTCCTGATGGTCGATGAACACTATGTAGCGTTCATTGCTGAACAGGAAGGCTCCCTTCTCAGTGATATTGTATATCGCACCGGTGACTGTGTCTCCGCGCTTTACTCCGGCGGCAGGCTTCGAGGCCCGGCGGATTTCGTCATCTACTACCATCGTGGTGGCCAGACGACCTGATTTATCCGTGTAGAGCTTTGCCCAGACAACCTCTCCCACCTTGGGACGGCCGCGCATTCCGGCGAAGGGCATGAATACACCGCGCTCTGCTCCCACATCAACGAAGGCACCGTTCTGGTCTACATTGATTATCTTCAGGCGGGCAATCTGTCCCTCCTTCAGCTGCGGTACCCGCATGGAGGCTGCCAGACGACCATTGGGATCTCTGTAAAGAAACACCTTCAGTTCCTCTCCTACCTCTACCGGTCTCGTCTGCTGATTGTTGTGGAGAAGAATGTCGTCGTGGTTGCTGCCTGTACCGGCATCGAGAAAAGCTCCCGGCTCACCGATACGGTCAACTCTCAGAGTGGCAACGGTTCCAGCCTTGTATTCACGCTGGATATGGTTTGCCGCCTCGGCTTCGTCCATGAGAGCGCTGAGTCCTTCGGCTCTTGGGCGAGAAAATCTTTTTTCCATATTATTCCTCGTAGGGGATAAGCTCGGCCTCAGACCAGAGGCTTTCCAATGCGTAGTATTCTCTCGATTCGTCAAGGAAAATGTGGCAGACGGCATCGCCGTAGTCCAGCAGTACCCAGGTGGCGTCCTGATAGCCTTCCTTGTGGTAGAAGGGGATTCCCAGCTCATCCAGCTTGTCCTCAACGCTGTCAGCGATGGAGCGGGCCTGCGTAGTGGAGCGGGCGGAGCAGACAACAAACCAGTCCGTTGAGGGAGAAAGTCCGTCCATGTTCATGAATACGATATCTCTTGCTTTCTTATCAGCACAGGCGGCAGCAATGACCTCTGCCAGCTTTCTGGTGTCCTGTTCAACCATTTCTTTAGTGATTTCCGGTCTTTCTGCTACTTTTAATTCAATTCCCAATTTATTTTCCTCCGTCTTTACTTTCTTCTGTTTTATTCTCTTCAAATGCCTTGGGGAACAATTCCCTCACACGGCTGTCAATAGCTGTTTTGTCCGGCTGCCAGTTGGCTATGCCGTCATTTCTGGTCATTCCCGGCAGCAGTATCGTCTGCGGTTTTTTCTCTTTCGCCCGATAGATACAGTCACGCAGCTCAAGAGCATCCCATATTTCGCCGTTTGTATCCAGCTTGCGCTGCAGATAGCTTACCAGTCCAGGCAGCTTTATTATTGAGGCCGGCTCCGTCAGCTTCTCGCAAAGTGCCCGCAGGAACCCCTGCTGACGCTGTACCCTGCCGATATCTCCCATCTCGCCGCCCCGGTAACGCAAAAAGCGCATAGCGTCCTGTCCGTCAAAGTGGCGGTATCCTCTATCAAGGCTTATTACCAGCTCCTGCTCCGGGTCCTCGTAGCGCATGGACTCCGGAACATAGAGGTCTATACCGCCCAGTATATCAATGGCATGAGCGGCAGTCTCCATATCGAGTGCGACATACTGGTGGATAGTTATCCCCAGCATTTCCCGCACCGCCCGCTCGGTTTCCTTTATTCCGCCGGTGCTGTACAGGCTGCCTATGGGGACAGTGACCTTTATCCTTTCATCACCGCCGGCCGGCACAGTCACTGCCGTACCACGGGGGATAGCCACATATACCAGCTGTCCGGTGGCCTTGTCCACTGATGCTACCACCAGCGTATCCGCTTCAACACTTCCCGTTTCCGTACCGTTGCCGATGCCCAGTATCAAGGTGTTGTAATATCCGTCAAAGCGGTGATCCCAGTGCTTTTCCCTCTCCCTCCGCCGGGTAAGGTATTCTTCATAGCGGGCATGGCAGTCCTGATATATATTCCAGCTGATCCGCACGCCGTGATATCCGGCCCAGCCTACCAGCCACAGGCAAAGGGCCAGGATGAGGAGCCGAAAGTAGCGAATCGTCGCCCGACGGGTTTTCACCTTTCTCAGCTCTTTGATGTTTCTGTCCATGTGGCTTCCGGCTCCGTTTTTCTTCGAAGTCTTTTTAAACATTTTACCCTGCTGTTACATGAGGCGCATAATTACTTCATTTCTTGCTACTACTGTATCCGGATGCATTAGTCCGTGCTTGGAGAGGACAAAAGCAAGTGTCTGGTCAAATCCGGCCAGCAGCATTTCGTCAAGGGAAACTGTCTCTGCCAGCTTCCGCAGCTCTTCAACCCCGGGATAATCTCTGTTTTCCTCAATCATATCCGCATAGTAGATGATTTTGTCCAAATCGGACATTCCCTTACCGCCTACGGTATGTCGGGCAATAGCTTCGATGACATCTCTGTCGGTGACTCCGTACAGCTCACCGGCCCGACTTGCCCCCACGGGAGCATGAAGCATGAACGGTATAACCTGTTCGATGGGAGACACTATTATTCCCCGGTGATAGGCTTCGTCTATGAGCTTATCCTGCGGAAATTCTCTGGCACAGTCGTGCAGCAGACCGGCCAGCTCTGCCTTTTTCGTATCCACCCCAAAGCGCTCTGCCAGCTTTACAGCAGCCCTTGCGACGCCAAGGCTATGCTCATAGCGGGACGGTTTCAGCCGCTTCGCCAGCTCCGTCTTCATCTCTTCTATGGTCATTATTTATAAAGCCCTTCTTTGTATATATAATCCTCCACTGCCGGAGGTACTATGTACTTGATGGAAAAGCCCCGCTTCAGTCTATCCCGGATATTCGTAGAGGATATCTCCAGCTCCGGTGTTTCCAAGCGGTGGATTCTGGCGCTGCCCAGCTCCCCGAAGTATTCCTTGATGTTGTCAACATTCGGCAGGAATCCTGGGCGGGTGGCGGCTATGAACTGACAAAGCCCCAGCAACTCCTCAATCCTGTCCCAGGTGGGAATTTCAGCAATCGCATCGGCACCGGTTATAAAAAACAGGTCGGTATTCTCACCGTACTGTCTTCTCAGCTCATAGATGGTGTCAATGGTGTATGAGGGGCCGGGTCTGTCCATTTCGATGGAAGATACATCGAAATGCGGGTTTGATGTCGTTGCCAGCACCGTCATCAGGTAGCGGTGCCGGGCATCGGTGACCTGCTGGTCCAGCTTGTGGGGAGGCACTGCAGCGGGAATGAAGAGAACCTTATCCAGCCCGAACTCATCCCGTACAGCCTCCGCCGTCATGAGATGGCCTACATGGATGGGGTCAAAGGTACCGCCCATAATACCGATTCGCCGCGTTACTGCTTTCATTTGAAAATCCCCTCTCAGGGCTCAGGCGGCATGGTAAACATGCTGCTGACCACGGCTATGAGTACGCCGAAGACTGCGTATATGGCAATAGCCGAAACAACAATCAGGATTATGGCCTTGATATAGTCCACATTATCGTGATGCCCCTTTTCGGTGGCGTTGTCCTGTGCAATGGTACGGGCATAGGCCTGAGCTGTCTGCAGGGGTGAGTGCTTCTCTCCTTCGGTGAAGTCACTCTGCTGCTCCAGCTCCTCCATGGTCAGCTTTTTTATCTTTGATTCCGGCTTCTGATAGTCGCTGCGGTTTCGCTCCGGGCGCTCCGAATCGGGTACGCCCTCATAGAGCCATTCTTCCATTTTATTCATAAAAATCTGTCCCTAAATATTAAGCGGTCGTTATCTAATCTGACCGTTGCCGTATATCAGATATTTCTCCGTGGTCAGTTCTCTCAGACCCATAGGGCCTCTGGCGTGAAGCTTCTGGGTAGAGATGCCAATTTCTGCGCCGAAACCGAACTCAAAGCCGTCGGTAAAGCGGGTGGATGCATTCACATAGACAGCAGCCGCATCTATCTCTGCCTGGAAGCGATGAGCATTCACCAGATCCTTTGTCACGATACACTCGCTGTGTCCGGTATTGTAGCGGTTGATGTGATCAATCGCTTCCTCTATATCGCCTACAACCTTCACCGAGAGGATGAGGTCATCGTACTCTGTTGCCCAGTCCTCCGGTGCTGCCGGATTCATGTCCGGAACGATTGACAGGCATTTCTCGCAGCCTCTCAGCTCTACGCCCTTCTCCCGGAGAGCTTTTGTCACCAGCGGCAGGAAGCTCTCAGCCTTAGCCTCATGTATCAGCAGGGTCTCCATTGCATTGCAGACAGAGGGCCGGGAGGTCTTTGCGTTGACGATGATACTTACCGCCATGTCGAAGTCAGCGGAGCTGTCTACAAATGTATGGCAGATACCGGCACCGGTCTCAATCACCGGAACAGCGGAATTAGCAACAACCTTCTTGATGAGTCCTGCCCCGCCGCGGGGAATTACCACATCAACGAGTCCATTGGCGTGAAGGATAGCATCTACCGCACTGCGGTCGGTGAAGTCAATAAAGCCGAGTGCGCCCTCCGGTACGCCTGCACCGTAGGCGGCCTCTCTCAGGATATTTATTACCGCCAGATTTGACTTCAGCGCTTCCTTTCCTCCTCGCAGGAGTACAGCGTTGCCTGATTTCAGGCAGAGGCCGGCAGCCTCAGCGGTAACATTGGGACGAGCCTCGTATATGATGGCGACGACACCCATAGGCACCCGTACCCGACGCAGCTCAAGGCCGTTTGGTCTGACGGTGGCGAAGTCTCCTTCCCCGATGGGGTCAGGCAGAGCAGCAGTAGCCCGAAGGCTGTCCGCCATGCCCTTTATACGCTCCGGCGTCAGCAGGAGGCGATCAAGAAAGGATGCTTTTATTCCGCCCTCGCGAGCCGCCTTTATATCTTCTTCATTGGCAGCCAGTACCTGTGCTGCCTTTTCTTCCAGCAGGCCTGCCATTTTTAGCAGTGCATCATTCTTCACTGCGGTAGGCAGTACGGCCAGTCTGCGGGAAGCTTCCTTCGCCTCAGCAGCCTTTTCCCTGACGATTTTCTCAATATCCATGGGCAAATCCTTCTCTTCTATGCAGATAAAATAGCATAACCTTTAGGACACTCTAATCCAAAATTATTATCTCACGAAAAGTGGCTCCTTGTCAACGAAAACCACCTGTCACCACGATCTGCAGAAACAAAAAAGAGAGGCCGAAGCCTCTCGTCTTTTCTGTCCTTTACAGTACCCGGCGAGCCCCGATATAGGTATCTACCCAATAGTCATCATAAAGGGAATCGATGGCAATGCCGCGGCTGGAGGAGGCATGAATGAATCTGCCGTCTTCCAGATAAATGCCTACATGACTTGCGCCGTAGGTATAGGTGGAGAAGTATACGAGGTCTCCGGTACGGAGCTCACGCTGCTCCAAAGGAATGCCAATCTCATACTGGTCATCGGCTGTTCTCGGCAGGGACATACCGCAGTTGGCAAATACATACTGAACATATCCGGAACAGTCAAAGCCGTAGGGGCTGGTGCCGCCGAACACATAGGGGACACCGATGTACTGAATGGCCGACTGAACGATTCGGCGGGAAATATAATTGTTGCCGCGGCTCACTTCCGGCATCTGACGGCCGTCCATAAGCATGGCGTAGGTGGTCTGTCCCACCATACCATCAGCTTCCAATCCGCACTTTCTCTGGAAATCCTTAACGGCTTCTACAGTAGCCGGGCCATAGTCACCGTCGGCAACGACATCATAACCGAGACCGACAAGCACACCCTGAAACTCAGCAATTTCCACACCCTGATCACCGACCTGGAAGGCAGAAGCTTCTGCTGCAGGAGCAAAACCTGCGAACGACACGGCACAAACAGCGGCGCCTAATAACGAGGCGCATTTTTTCCATGAAAAGAACAATTGGGATACTCCTCTCTCTTCACCTACGAGGTTAGCTGACGGGTTAGGCCAGAGAAACAGCCTCGGCAATGCCGTTCACCCCAAATAAGTGGTTCCCCCGCTCCCCGGGCGGATTCGGTTCCAATCCCGGACAATAACATAACTTTATATTTAATCAGCCGCTGCCATCAGACAGCTGACTGCATCATGCGACCGTGAGCACTCATTAAGCCGGGTTTTGTTCCGCAAAAGCGGCGATGATCATTTATCTAGACCGCCGGTTACCCGACGGCTCAAGCAACCAACCCGGAAGGCTCCGCGGGCCGCATCATCCCTTCCCTACTTGGTCTTGCTCCCTGTGGGGTTTATCAGGCCACCCGGTTACCCGGATGCCGGTGCGCTCTTACCGCACCTTTCCACCCTTACCTCAGCGAGCTGAGGCGGTTTTCGTTTCTATGACACTTTCCGGGGATCACTCCCCCCGGCCGTTAACCGGCACAGCGCCCTATAGAGCCCGGACTTTCCTCATGTATCCTGCGGATACCCGCGATCATCTTTTGTACTCACGAAAAAGCGTATTTATTATATCATTTACAGCGTCCCTTGTCAAAGTTACACTCTGAGACTTAAGGGAAATAAAATGAGCCTTTACGCCTCGGCGCACAGCCCCCCGGCTACCTCGCGGCACAAACGGCTGATCGCTTATCGCTGCTTCCTTCCGGACCTGACGAGGTTCACGAGACCGCCTTGCGCAAGACCTGGGTGCTGTGAACCGAGCCGGAAAGGCTCCAACATTCACAAGCTTATCACATTGCCTTGGAATTTTTCTGAAAACGAAAAATCACCCCTAAAAAAGGGTAAAAAAATGGCGGAGAGTGAGAGATTCGAACTCTCGATACAGCGTTCACCGTATACACGCTTTCCAGGCGTGCTCCTTCAACCACTCGGACAACTCTCCATGCTTGACTCACAAGATATATTCTATTGTCGTCACAACATTGGGTATTATATATTATGACTCTATATTTGTCAACGAAAATTTTCACATAAATCAAAAAATATCATAAAAATAAAAAGTATGGGGGCTGAGCCTGAGAAAAAGCACTGCAGCCGTGATTTCTTACAGCCTTGTCTGCAAGAAAAAAGACTGTGAAAAACAATTTTCACAGTCCCAAGATTCTTCATTAGAAAATGGTTATCGGCGGGAGGAATTCTTCCTTGGCCAGAATGAGATACAGCTCACCGCTGGCGGCACTCACCTTAAGAATCAGCTTGTTGGGCTGAGGAGAAGCCGGCATCTGTGCAGATCTGGGCATTTCCAAATCCACTTCAAGATGCTGACGGGCAAGCTCAACGGCGTAGATACCGTTGACAACATTCAGCAGCTCGCTGACGCTGTCTACTGCCATATCATTCAGGGTTGGTATGACCTCTCCGCTGTAGCTGGATGCCATGCCGCAGAAAGTCTCATCGACAGCAGCAATACCTACTACAAACGGCTGGTCTCCGTCTACACGCTGGGAAACGGCGTTGTATTCCATCGGCATTATACCGAGGGCATAAATGGGATTGACGCCTTCCGCACCGGCAATAATGACTACCTCCCCGGTGAATCTGTTTATAGAATCCACAAAGCTGCGTACATACTGGCAGAAAAGATCCTTCTCCAGCTCGAACTCTTCACCGAGCTCCTTTTCCAAAACGGCACAGATAGGGCAGGAACTGCTATCAAAGGCGGTCAGCTGCTCTACAAGCTGCTCTGGAGTATAGATTTTGGCGTCAAGCAATGCCTGAATGAAATTCAGACCTACATCGCCGCTCTCTGAACGGAGCGCCGCCAGTCCTTTTTCGTCGACAATCTTTGCTTCCAGCAGCTTTTCCTCTGCTTCCTTATCGTTCAGCGGAAGGATTTCCATGAACTGCTCGGGTCGAATGCTGTATTTACGCAGCACCCGCACCGCCAAAGCTGCTTCCGACTTTGCTGCCTGCTTCAGCAGGAAGCTGATTTTTTCTCCATTTACCTGATTGGTATTGAACAGATACTGCGGGAAAAACTCGCTATTCATCCCGACCCACCTTCTTCCCGATGGAATCTACAGCCTTCTTCAGCTGGTCGATGGTGTATGGCTTCTGAATAAAGTCGAGAACGCCCATCTTCAAAGTCTCCATGAGCTTATCCGGGGTTCCGACAGATGACAGCATGACAATGGGAAGGTCAGGATTGATTTCCTTGAGAACCCGCAGCGCCTCAATACCGCCTACCTCAGGCATGACAACATCGAGGAATACGCCGTCAGGCTTATACTGCAGCTGCTTCATGATAGCGTCCTTGCCGTTCTCCGCCTGAACTACTTCACAGCCAAGCTGTTCAAGATCAGTCTTCAGCTTCTTTCGCAAAAGCTTGGAATCATCACATATAAGAATCGTCAATTTTTCTTCCATTGTTGTACCTCCCCTCTCCGCCCTGCCGGCCGGTGAGGTTTATGTAATAAATCTTTTTTCAACAATCTGCTCGTTCTTTTATTTGAGTATTATATCACATTTCCTTTACAATACAACAGTAAATCAAGACTTAATCATCACCGATGTCTGAACAAAATTTTCAATGATGTAGTCGGTTTCTGTCGGCTCCGGAATCGGGTCAGGCTCTGGGGTTTCACCCCTGGCTTCCATTTCCCTGCGCTTTTTGTCCAGTTCCTCGGCCCGCTTGATGGCTTTCCTTATTTCCTTTTTCTGGTCCTTCTCGCTCATGAGTGGCGGATTTGCCGCCGGCTCCACAACGATATGATTATTGGAGTAGGTCTGAAGCACCCTGCGAATCCTGTCTGCCGTGGTCTCCTTGTCCTCCAAATCCATCATAGCCGATTCCAGCACCTGACGAATCTGGACAAGTCCGCCGCCGTGGAGGTCTACATAGAATTTCCCCTCCGGCCGGGCAGCCGGTATGGTATAGGGTACCTCTACCGTGAATTTTTCTCCGCGATACGGTTTAACGACCGTCCGGAAGATGATTTCTTCTCCAGGCTTTGCTTCCGGCTTTGACGGAGTCGCCGAGATGAGTCGGGCGGTACGCCGCTTTGCCTCGGTGGTTATCTCCACATCTATACCGTAAATATCCGACTCCTCATCGCGATTTGTGGTGATGAGGGTGATGAGGTTGTTCAGCTCTGCGAAGGCAGAGAGTCCGCCGTCATCTACGCAGTAAAAAAGATTCGAGCGCTCGATGTCAAGACTCTTCTCCTCTGGGGAAGCGTCCGGGGGTGCCTCTTTTGCGAAAATATTCGACTTTATTTTGAACTTTACTCCGATGGTCGCCGGTGCCCCGCTGTCACAGGTACGGGCAATAGCCGCGACAGGGATGGCCGCCGATACTGCCGGCAGTATGTCTTCATCATAGGCACACTGGGCAGCAAAGTACATCTTCCTGTTTAGAGAGCGGTCTACAACCTTCAGCTTGATGGGGACTGTAGTCGGGTACACTCCCATAATGCCGGCAATACCGCAGCCGCGGTCCTGATTTATCCGGCCGATAATACTGCCCACATTGGCCAGCTTCATGCCGTCTGTCTGTCCGTTGACGGTACCGATGACCGTAGCATCCGTCATGAAGAAATTCGTATTGCCCTTGTGAGCAAAGGAATGACCAAAGGCAAGGACCTTGCTGCCATCGACAGCTGTCACCGTACCGGTAGCTCCGACGGTAAAATCACCGTATACAGCCGCTACGCCGACGGGACTGCCCGGCTCAAGCTTCGGGTCAAAATCAATGTCCACAGGACCGGACGGATCCCTCACTTCGATGAATTCTTCAACCTTGCTGTCCTCGGCCTTTTTATAGCCTGGTTTCAACTCTGCCTTGTCGAGAATAGTATTTTCCTTGCTCTCGGCCTTGGCGTCTTTTTTATCCTGCTTCTCGCCGGAGTCTTTCTTCTCAGACTTGGCTTCAGCCGTTTCCTTCTTGTCCTGTTTTCCCTTTTTGTCTGCCGGTTTCTTTTCCTTGTCATCCGTCGGCTTTTCGGCTGTTTTTTCCTCAGCCTTCTTGGCAGGCTCAGCCTTCTTGGCCGGCCTTTCCTCAGCCTTTTCTGCCGGCTTTGTTTCCTTGGTTTCTTCCGGCTTTACCGGCTCAGCTTCTGCCGGCATGGCTCCTGCTGCACCGCCGCCGGCCAGAGATATTCCCATGAAGGGCTGCAGGTCATAGCCAAGAGGGCCAAGCCTGTCTGCAAGTATACCTGCTGCAGCACCTTCAAAACCGGCAAAGAACAGCTTGCGGCGCTCTCCTATAAAGCGTGATTTCTTCTCGGCGGTTTCCTCCGACTCCACGGCGGGAGACGGGATCTCCTCCACCTTCATATATCCGTCAGGATGCTTTTCGTCGGTTGTCGGCGGAGCTGTCTCCTCCGGCTTCTTCCCTGCTCTCATATCCTTTGGCAGGTCACCGATGATTCCTTCATCGGCCTTTTCTCCCGACTCCTTCTTGACTTCACCGGCAGCCTCTCCGTTCGCCTTTTCCCGCCGCTCCTTCCGAAGCTTTGCCCGGCGTTCTCTTGCTTTGGCAGCCTTTTCCTTCTCCTCTGCCGCTTTCTTTATATCGATAGTTTTATTCTTTCTGACAGCCTTGGGGTCGGGCATGTTCCAGATCTCCATCATGTCCTCTATGGGAGTAATCAGGAACATATAGGCATCCATATCCTTGAATGTAGCCGCCGCTGCGCCTACAAGCCGCCCATCAATATAGACAGGGCTGCCGCTCATACCCTGCAGGACACCGCCTACGGACTCAACCACCGGACCGGAGGCTCTGGCCAGAACCATCCGTCTAGAGCCGCGGCCGGTACCCAGCACGCCTACTATCTCCACATCGAAGGACTTTATTTCTCCGTCACTGTCCACCACAGTGTAGGCTTCACCGGTCATACCTTTGACCAGCTCAGACGCCGTCATTATTTCCGGCATTGCCGAAACGGCCGGTACTGTTCCCAGCCACATGGAGCCGGCTGCAGTGATTCCGGCGACAGCAAGCGACAGGCGGCGAGCCAGTCTGTTTTTTCTCAAATTATAAAAAATGCTTGTAATTGACATAACTTTTCCTCATTAAATTTATTTATTTTCCAATTATACATCATTAGCGCGAATTACTCAAATAAGAATACCATTAGAATATGAAAGTTAGCGTATTGCCCTCCAAAGAGAAAAAATTATTGCCTACTATACTGTGAAGGAGTATGATACTATTGATGGAATGGAATCTGCGCTGCCGGTTTCATTCCATTAGCATTCAACGGCATCTTCGCCGTACAATCTGCTCAAAAACAGAAGGGACTGTATCATGTCGGATACCGGTACTGCGGAAACAAAAAAATTGCGGCCTCTGCCGCAGCTGTACTTCAGTAAAATAATGCGGGCCATCGTAGAATTCCAGCTCATCGAGGATGGGGACAGGATTCTCGTCGGTCTGTCCGGAGGCAAGGACAGCATCCTGCTCCTCTATGCTCTCGCCACCATGCGTTCCCGCTTGAAAAAAGCCTTTGAGCTTCGTGCCTTCACTGTTAATCCCCGCTTTTCCTCTGATTTCCAAACCGGATTGGACAGGCTGGCTGAGCTGTGTAGCAGCCTCGATGTCCCCTACGACAGCCGCGAGGTTGATATCGCCGGCACTATTGCCGCACAGGGTGACAAGGACCGCTGCTTCACCTGTGCCTTCTTTCGCCGTGGAGCTGTGAATCGCTACGCTCAGGAAACAGGCTGCAACAAGGTCGCCTATGCCCACCATCACGATGACGCAGTAGAAACCCTGCTGATGGGTCTCCTTTCCTCGGGTCAGATTTCAACCTTCCTGCCGAAGACTTTCCTTGACAAGAGCGGCGTCACCGTCATCCGCCCTCTAATCTATTTGCGGGAGCAGGAAATAATCGACGCGATTCCCATACACGGTTTCGCTCCTGTCAAAAGCCCCTGCCCCTACGACGGACATACAAAGCGGCAGGAGATAAAAGAACTGATTGCCCGGCTCACGGCAGACGATCCCCTCCTGTACGACCATCTGGGGGCTGCTCTGCGGCAATCAGCGATAGGTGACCTCTGGCCGAAAGCCAAGACCCGCCAGGAAATGTACAGCACCTATCAGGAATATGTGAAAGGACAAAAAGGATAAATTGAATAAGAAAGCATTATATCTTCTCGCCTTTGCCCATCTCTGCTGCGACCTGGGCCCCGGCGCCCTGCCGGCTGCTCTTCCCTTTCTCGCTTCTGCCTACAACCTGGCCTATACCGATGTTGCCGGCCTGATGTTTGCTTCATCCTTTCTGTCAAGCTTCATTCAGCCTATCTTCGGGCACATTGCCGACAGGACGGAAAAGGGTTTTCTCATCGGCGGCGGCGTGCTGGTAGCACTCGGCTCCTTCTCTCTGCTGGGTTCTCTCAGTGACTACAGCCTGCTCTTCGCTGCCATTACTGCCATGGGTATCGGTGCTGCTGCCTTCCATCCCGAGGCAGTCAGACTTGTCAATGTCCTCTCCGCATCCAGTCCCGGTGCCGGTGTCAGCATCTTCTCCGTCGGCGGCAACGCCGGCTTCGGTCTTGGCCCCCTGCTGGCTGTATTCTTCATTTCCACCTGGGGACTCGCAGGACTGCAGTTCTTCGGTGCCCTTGGTCTGGTACTGGGCATCGGCCTTCTCTTTGTGGTCCCGAAGCTGAAAAAATCCGCACAGAAGCTGCTGGTAGAAAAACAGGATATCGCCGACAAAACCGGCGGTCTCACCAATGACTGGCCTTCTTTCTGGCGGCTTACCGCCGTTATCATGCTCCGCTCTGTTGTAATCTGCGGACTGTCCGGCTTCCTGCCTCTATTCTGCATCCGTGAGCTGGGTGCAAGCACCGCAGCCGGCTCTTCCACTCTGTCTGCCTTTGCGGCAATCGGTATATTCACCACCCTCATAGGCGGCCGGCTGGCTGACAAAATGGGCTACGCCCACATCCTCCGCTACGGCTGTCTGGCAATGGTACCCATTCTGGCGGCTATCGTCTGGGGACATGAGCTGATGATTGTCTACGCTCTGCTTCTCCCCCTCAGCTGCGCCGTCCACGGTGTTTACTCCTCCTTTGTCGTACTGGGGCAAAGCTATCTGGCCAAAAGTATAGGCTTCGCCTCGGGAATCACCATGGGACTTGCCTTCTCGGTAGGTGGCATCGTCCTTCCGGGACTCGGCTGGTTTGCCGACGAATACAGCCTTATGGCGGCCATGGAGCTGCTGGTGGCTATCGCTGCGGCCTGTGCCGTCGCCAGTCTCCTCCTGAGAGAGCCGCAAAAGGCAGAGTAATCACCCCTGACTCCCTTCAAAAGATTTGATAACATAACCCACAGGAAGGAGCCAAGCTATGAAAACACTGTTTATCAACGGATCGGTAATAAATGTTTTTACCGATACAATAGAGAAAACCAATGTCCTTGTAGAGGACGAAGAAATAATCGGTATCGGCGACTACAGTCCGAACGATGCCGATGTTACTGTGGATACAACCGGCAGGTACCTCTGTCCGGGCTTTATCGACGGTCACATCCATATCGAAAGCACTCAGATGGTTCCCGGCCGCTTCGCCGAAGCGGTACTGCCCCACGGCACAACCACCGTAATAGCTGACCCACACGAAATTGCCAATGTCTGCGGTATAGACGGTATACGCTTTATGCTGTCCGCCTCCCACGGGCTGCCAATGTCCATTTACTTCATGCTCCCCTCCTGCGTCCCCGCCGTCACCGGCGAGGAATCCGGCGCCGTACTTGACGCCGACGACCTTCGCCCCCTGTACAGCGACAAGCGGGTACTTGGTCTGGGAGAAATGATGAATTTTCCCGGCGTCGTCAGCGGCAATGACCAGGTGTGGCGCAAAATTGCCGATGCCCGCGCAGCAGGCAAGCTGATAGACGGTCACGCCCCTCTGCTTACCGGCCGTGATTTGGACAAATACATTTCTGCCAAAATCTACTCTGACCACGAATGTACCTCCGCCAGAGAAGGAAAAGAGAAGATATCAAAGGGGCAGAGAGTAATGATACGGCAGGGAACCGCCGCCAAGAATCTGCTGGACCTTATAGAATTATTTGACGAGCCATGGAACAGGCGCTGTATGCTTGCTACCGATGACCTTCATCCCCAGGACATCCTCAGCAGAGGCCACATAGATTCCATTATCAGAGAGGCCGTCACGCTGGGCAAATCCCCGCTGACGGCAATCCGCATGGCCACACTGCAGGCCGCCGAATATTTCGGTCTCCGCCAGCTTGGTGCTATCGCTCCCGGCTATCAGGCCGATATTCTTGTGCTGGATAGTTTGGACGCGGTTGCTGTGGAATCTGTCTATGTGGCAGGAAGGAAGGTTGCCTCCGCCGGGAAAATCCTCTTTGATATTGACACCGAGACTTCTCTCCGGCAGTTTCCCTGCTGCCTTGACACCTTCCATGTTTCTCCCCTTGCCGCTGATGACTTCTTCATTAGACCCGCCGGAGAAATCTGCCGGGTGATAAAAGCCTCCCCCGGCAGTCTCCTCACCGAAGAAAAGCGGCTGCAAATAAACTGGGCAGAAAACAACGGTGTCGATATAAATCGGGACATCCTGAAGCTGGCAGTCATAGAGCGACACAAAAATACAAATCACCGGGGCCTCGGCTTCGTCACCGGAATCGGACTGAAAGCCGGCGCAGCAGCCTCCTCCATCGGTCATGACAACCACAACATTTCTGTCATCGGAACAAACGATGATGATATGGCTCTGGCTGCCAATACCGTCATCAGCATGAAAGGCGGCGAGGTAGTAGTAAAGGATGGAAAGGTGCTGGCTGCTCAGCCCCTTCCCATCGCCGGCCTCATGTCCACAGAAAATGTGGCCCGTATCAAAGAAAATGCCGACGAAATCAACCGCAGCCTCGCAGAGGCTATGGGACTTCCCCTCAACCAGACAGTAATGATGACAATGTCATTCCTCAGCCTGACGGTAATCCCGTTCCTAAAAATGTCCACTACGGGACTCGTCGATGTACTGAATCAAAAATCCGTCCCCCTTGGGGCAGAATAGAGAGCCGGAAATGATATACCGCTATACAGTTCCCCCGGAAATAGAATCCATAGAGGCAAGAGCCTTCTGCACACGCTATATTGGTCTTTCTCACCGGCTCTGGAAACGACTGAAATGGGACGGCCGCACCACGGTAAACGGTGAAGAGGTCAGAGTAGCCACCACCACTCTCCATGGCGGTGACGAATTCGTAGGTGAGCTTCCGGAAACTGACAATCTTAAACCGGCCCCGGAGGATGCCGTCCTGCCGGAGCTTGACATCGTATATGAAGACGAAAGACTCCTGATACTCAATAAACCCGCCGGCCTACTGGTCCACCCCACCCCACGGGAGCCGATTTCCCTTCTGGGAGCCGCTGTCCTGCGGCGCTATCGTCAAAGGGGCGAGGACAGTATCTTCCATCTCGTCCATCGGCTAGACCGTGACACCTCAGGGCTTCTCATCATCGCCCGTCAGCCGCAGGTACAGAATCAACTCATGAAGGACGGAGCCAAATGCTTCTCCCGAAGCTACCTGGCCGTAATCCCCGGTGAAATGCCGGAGCCGCAGGGTACTATCGACCTGCCTCTCGGTCCGAAGGACGGCAGTATCATCCAGCAGTGCGTCCGTTATGATGAGAAAGGCAAGCAGGCAATCACCCACTACCGGACCATCGCCGTGGGTGAGTATAAGGGCGAGAAAATTTCCCTTATGGATATTTCTCTGGAAACAGGCCGTACTCACCAGATACGCGCCCACTTCGCCCACCTCGGTCATCCTCTCATCGGTGACGACCTGTACGGACCGCCCCGGGATGACTCATCACCTATTAAACGACAGGCACTCCACGCCTACAGGATAGATTTGACTCAGCCATGGAAGGACAACGAAGTTCTCACGCTTTTTGCCCTTCCCCCAGCTGATTTGCAGTCAATGATTGACTTATATTTCCCACAGGCTGAATTGTCCAGAATATTTCACACAGAAGAGGAACACCATGATAAACAGGATTAAACAGTACCGGCTTCAGGCAGGACTCACCCCACAGGCTGTCTCCGCCATGTTCAAAATTCCCTACGACACAATTATCAAGTGGGAAAAGGAGGAGCTGTCCCCTCCCCCCTGGGCTGAGGAAATGGTAGTCAATGCCCTCATGAAAAAGTCCAAGACAGAGAACGACCGGGCGAAATCCCGCTTCAAGCTCCCCTACATCCGCAGTGACAAGACCCCGGAGGAAATAGCCGCCGCCAACGCTGCCCGCCGCTGGGTAAATCCCACCCGCAACTGCCCGCTGCCGGAGGTAGCACCCCCCACTCAGAGGATAATGCCCTTGACGCCCAAAGCCGCGCCGCCCACCTTCCCCCAGCGCCCGGTGAATCAATTCACCGCTCCGGCACCCCGGGAGAAAAAAGACATCAGCGCTATCCTCGCTGCCGCCAAAGCCGCGGCTGAGGATTATGACAACTAAACCATGACACAAAAAATCGCCGTTGTATTTTCAACGGTGATTTTTCCATTAGTCCTTAAAGTTCGCAATCTTCCTCAAATTCCCCTGAGAGTCGTACTCATAATAAAGACCCCATCCTTCCAATGACTTAATCAGCGCGTTTTGCTCCCAGAACTCCATTTTTACAAGAACCTTGTCGCCAGGATATAGCACCTGTGATGATTTAACTTCACTGAAGTCAGGGTTGTTGGGGTTGCTGGCTATGCCGTTAAACCCTTTCAATGGCTTTTCGGGTTTTACGACATTCCTTCCCTCTTTCTTCATGACAAACCGATTGAAATGCAGTTCCTGCTTCTCCTTGCTTACATTTTCAACTATGCAGGATACATAAACACCATTGTACGGCATCACCTTGTCATAACGGAGAAAAACCTCCAGCCTAGATCCCTGTTTAAGTGAGAAATACAATGTCTTCAAATTTGAATCGGCACCTCGCAGTTATTACATCGCCGCTTTATATTGCGGGACAGCATAAAAAAATCGTCGCAAGCTGCGACGATTTTTTATTACAATGTTCATTTAAGGTGCAACGCTTTTGCAGCTGCCTCCTGTTGAAGTTCACGCTCTTCAGCCAATTCCTTCATGCGCTTCTTATGGGCTGCAGCACGCTTTTTCCGTTCTGCCTCGATTTCCTTTTCCAGCTTGGCCTGAGCTTCGCTATTCAGCTTCCGTTCCTTTTTGCGTGCTTCTTCCCAGGCATTGCGCTCGAGGCGCAGCTTGGTCTGCATCTCACGCTGCTTCATTTCCATTTCCAGCTGGCGGTTTGTCAGCTCGGAGGTCTGTCCTTTACGCTTTATATATCCTTTGTAGTAGATATACGCACCGGTCAGAGGAAAGCAGACGAAGCTGAAAATAATCCAGAAATTGCGGTACGGTACTTCATGCTTCCTGGAGTCCTTTATTACATAGTAACAGCAGCAGCAGGCACAAATAGTCCGTATCCAGGGCAGCCAGGGCTGAATTTGTTCATAAGTCACAGCATTTTACCTCAACGGCCCATGCGCTGCTTATCTGCCAAGATATTGTAGTAGGTTTCCTTTTCGCCGATTTCTTTCTTCGTGGCAGCAATCTGCTCGGGGTCATCCATCTTTTTCAGTGCTGCACGCAGATCATTGATTTCCTGACGAAGCTCAACCATTTTGTTGCCTGCGACAGGTTTCATGATATCTGACATATAAATCGCTCCTTTGAAAAAAAGGCATCCTGAAGTTCAGGATGCCTTTCTCATTTTTCTTAGTGTGCTTTACCTGCAAGCTCCAAAGTCTTGAGACGCCCCTGGGCGCGTTTCAAAGCGCCGATAACCTCTGCCATGTCAACATCAGCAGGAGGATTATCAATTTTAGCCTGAGCACGCTCTAAAGCAGCTTTAGCTCTGGCGGCATCTATGGCATCAGCAGCTTCGGCCGCAGTGCTTAAGATGGTTGCTTTGTTCTCTTTAATCTCAAGGAAGCCACCGTCTACAAAGACATAATGAGTGTTGTTGGAGCCGTCGCGATATTTCAGCGGGGCCTGTGCCAAGGCAGCAACCATGGTAGCATGACCCGGGTAAATGCCCAGTCCGCCATCGGTGGTCTGTACCTCGATGTACGAAACCTCATCAGTCTGCAGAACATAAGCATCAGGAGAGAGAACATCCATCTGCATTATACCTGCCATAAGCTCACTCCGCTTTCATGCTTTCAGCTTTAGCGATAGCCTGGTCAATGGTACCTACCATGTAGAATGCACCCTCCGGCAGGTCGTCGTGCTTGCCTTCAAGGATTTCCTTGAAGCCGCGGACGGTTTCCTTCAGGGGTACATACTGACCCGGGGTACCGGTGAACTGCTCACCAACGAAGAACGGCTGGGAGAGGAACTTCTGAATCTTACGGGCACGAGCAACGGTGACCTTATCTTCTTCAGAAAGCTCTTCCATACCGAGAATAGCGATGATATCCTGCAGTTCCTTGTAGCGCTGCAGAATAGCCTGAACGCCACGGGCAACCTGGTAGTGCTCCTCGCCTACAACCAGCGGGTCAAGAATACGGCTGGTGGAGTCGAGCGGGTCAACTGCCGGGTAAATACCAAGCTCTGCAATGGAACGGGAAAGGTTAGTAGTTGCATCCAAGTGGGCGAAGGTGCCAGCCGGAGCCGGGTCGGTCAAGTCATCGGCCGGTACATATACTGCCTGTACGGAAGTAATGGAACCTTTGCTGGTAGAAGCGATACGCTCCTGAAGAGCACCGATATCGTTGGCCAGGGTCGGCTGGTAACCTACTGCAGACGGCATACGGCCAAGCAGTGCGGATACCTCAGAACCTGCCTGAATGAAACGGAAGATGTTATCTACGAACAGGAGCACGTCCTGACCGGATACATCACGGAAATACTCTGCCATCGTCAGACCGGTGAGGCCTACGCGCATACGAGCTCCGGGGGGCTCGTTCATCTGGCCGTATACGAGGCAGGTCTTGCTGATAACGCCGGACTCCTTCATTTCGCCCCAGAGGTCGTTACCCTCACGGGTGCGCTCGCCTACGCCTGCGAATACGGAGTAGCCGCCGTGCTCGGTAGCGATGTTGTGGATAAGCTCCATGATGAGGACTGTCTTACCAACGCCTGCACCACCGAACAGACCAACCTTACCGCCCAAAGAGTACGGCTCGATGAGGTCGATGACCTTGATGCCGGTCTCGAGAATCTCAGTAGCAGTAGACTGTACTGCGAAGTCCGGAGCCGGACGATGAATCGGCCAGTAGTCAGCAGCGTCTACCGGAGTATCATCATGGTCAACGGTTTCACCCAATACATTGAAGATACGGCCCAAGGTGCCGGGGCCGACAGGAACGCTGATCGGAGCGCCTGTATCCTCTGCCTCCATACCGCGTACCAGACCGTCAGTGGAGCTCATAGCAACAGTACGGACAACATCGTTGCCGATATGCTGCATGACCTCAGTGGTCAGATGAATCTTGTGATTATCTCCGACGACACCGTCGATATGGATTGCGTTATATATTGCAGGCAGGGCATCTGACGGAAACTTGATGTCGACAACCGGGCCGACAACCTGTACTATTTTACCAATCGTACCCATCCGTTAATTTTCCTCCCCTTATGCTTGCGACAGAGCTTCCGCTCCGCCAACAATTTCGTTAATTTCACGAGTAATGCCTGCTTGGCGAGCCTTGTTGTATGAAAGCTCCAACGATTTAAGTAAATCACTCGCATTGTCGGTAGCCGAGGACATTGCTGTCATACGGGCACCGAGCTCACTAGCTGCAGACTGCATGAGTGCAGCATAGATGACATTCTTTACATAAGCCGGCAGCAATGCACCAAGGAGGGCATTAGCTGTAGGCTCGAACAGAACACTGCCGATTTCTTCCGGACCATCATCCGAGAAGGCCTCACCGATTTTAGCACCGGTACCCTCCGGCGGCAGCACCGGCAGCAGCTGAACTGTTTCCGGAGTATAGGACAGAGCCGATTTGAAGTGAGTAAAGATGAGCTTTACTTCATCTACCTCACCGGAGACAAACGCCTGAATGGCTGCGTTGCCAATCTGCTCAGCGTAGTCAAAATTCGGCTTATCCGACAAGCCGAAGAAGCTTTTCCCTAATTTATAACCACGATGTTGAAAAAACTCTTTTGCTTTGCGGCCAACCGGCAATACTTCAACATCATCGCAAGCAGACATCTCTGCTACGGTGTGCTTCAGTACATTGGAGTTGATAGGTCCGGCAAGGCCCTTATCAGCAGCAATGACCACAAAACCAGTCTTCTTAACAGGGCGTGCCTCGAGCAGCGGGTGGTCACTGATAGAAACCCGCTTGGCCAGGGTGCTGTCACTGAGGCAAGTCTGTAAAAGAGCTTCAATCTTATCGGCAAAGGGGCGACTTGATGCGGCTTTTTCCTGCGCACGACGCAAGCGGGCAGCGGCGACCATTTTCATAGCCTTAGTTATCTGTTGGATATTCTTTACGCTGCGCATGTGTCGATGTATTTCGCGTGGATTCGGCATCAGTCACTCACCTCTTTCCGTCAGAGGCTACAAAAGTCTTCTTGAATTCTGCCAGAGCAGCCTTCAAGGCTTCTTCGTTCGTATCAGTAATCTTCTTATTGGCGATGATGTCCTTTGCAACCTCAGGAGCATTCATATCCATGTACTTGAAGAGCTCAGCCTCGAAGCGGTTTACATCTGCAACGGGAACGTCGTCGATGTAGCCGTTGGTACCGGCATAGAGGGAGATAACCTGCTTCTCTACCGGCAGCGGAGTGTACTGAGGCTGCTTCAGGAGCTCGGTCATGCGGATACCGCGATCGAGCTGTGCCTTAGTGGCTTTATCCAGGTCGGAGCCGAACTGAGCGAATGCTGCCAGCTCGCGATACTGTGCAAGGTCCAGACGCAGGGTACCTGCAACGGACTTCATTGCTTTAATCTGTGCGGAACCACCTACACGGGATACGGACAGACCTACGTTGATAGCCGGACGGATACCGGAGTAGAACAGGTCGGTCTCCAGGTAGATCTGGCCATCGGTGATGGAAATAACGTTTGTCGGAATGTAACCGGAAACGTCGCCTGCCAGGGTCTCGATGATAGGCAGAGCCGTGATGGAGCCGCCGCCAGCAGCGTCGTTACGGCGTGCTGCACGCTCCAACAGACGGGAGTGCAAGTAGAATACATCGCCCGGATAAGCTTCGCGTCCGGGAGGACGACGGAGCAGCAGGGACATGGCGCGGTATGCTACAGCGTGCTTGGAGAGGTCATCATATACGCAGAGAACATCCTTCTTCTGGTCCATGAAGTACTCAGCCATGGTTACGCCGGCGTACGGAGCCAAATACTGGAGCGGTGCACTGTCAGAAGCGGTAGCCGCGACAACGATAGTGTAGTCTGCAGCGCCGTATTTTTCAAGGGTACGGGTCAGGCGGGCAACAGTGGAAGCCTTCTGGCCGATAGCTACATAAATGCAGATAACGCCTTTGCCCTTCTGATTGATGATGGTATCGATAGCAACAGCAGACTTACCAGTACCACGGTCGCCGATGATGAGCTCGCGCTGGCCGCGGCCGATAGGTACCATAGCGTCGATAGCTTTGATACCGGTCTGGAGAGGTACGTCTACGGACTTACGATCTGCGATACCAGGGCTCTGCGCCTCGATAGGACGGGTCTCAGCGTACTTGATGTCGCCATTGCCATCGATGGGCAGTCCCAACGGGCTTACTACGCGGCCCAGCAGGCCTTCGCCTACAGGAACCTCCATGAGACGACCGGTACGACGGAC
>JAFNYY010000046.1 GCA_017383125.1 Schwartzia sp. (in: firmicutes) | reverse complement strand
GAAATCCTCAAGACCCTGAAGGAAAAGTGCATTAACGCTGCCAACGACAGCAACACCGATGATGATCGCAAGACTATTCAGAAGGAACTGAATCAGTCCATCGACCAGATCGATGACAACGCCAATGTAACCTTCAACGGCAAGTACCTCGTAGATGGCTCCAAGAATACTGTTGGTAAAGCCACCTATACTGTTCTCACCAATGAGAATTTGGCTGATGATACTACAGCTGGTACCAAGCTGACTGAGCTCTGCTCCCGCAGCGGCGACTCCCTTCGTATCACTGATACGGATAAGGTAACTGTATCCTATGTGCAGGCAGGCAAGACATATACTGCGACCTTTGATGTTGATGAGCATACGACTCTGCAGGATATCTTCACAAAAGCAGAGCAGATTGACGAGACCAGCAAGATTTTTGCTGACGCTACCAATGAAAGCGTTATGAAGGCTATGGGGGTAGCTACTGCGGCTGAAGCATTAACTGCCATGGAAACTGCTAATAATGAGCTCTACGGTGCTACTACGCAGCCTGACTTTACGGTTAAAGCCGGAGAGGCCGGTAGTGCTGAAGCATTGATTGATGCAGCAGCAGGTGGCGCAGCTAAAGCGTTGGGTGAGAAAGTTACTGATGATGTTGTTAAGGCGATTGCTGCTTATAATGCTGATGTAACAGCGGCCGGTAATGCTGATAAAGCCATTGATATGTCTGCATTAAAGGATTATTGGAAAACTACAGATGCAGCAGACCCCACTAAGTATGCGTTAGCCGATACGGTTGATACAGTTTTGAAAAAGGCTGATTTCATGAAGGCTTTGGCTAACGATGCAAATTATCAGAATATGTTGAATCAGGCAGCTGGCACTGCATTTACAGCTGCTGTTAAAACCAAGCTCACAGATGCCACCAAGGCGTATAATGGTGACGGAGGCGGCACTCCGGCCGATTCCTATGTAGCAAAGAAAAATGCATTTGACAATGCTCATGTTGCACTCGTATCCAGTTCTATTATTGGCCAGGCAGCTTCCGGTGCAGCAGTTACTACTGCTAACGGCGTAAGCAAAGGCCTTACCATCACTGCTAATGGTGCCGGTATTGACGGACAGATTGCCGGTTTCAGCATCAGCATTACTGATAAGGATGGCAACGTCAAGAAGTCTGCCAACGCTTCCCTCGATGCTTTCGGCGAAGCCATTCGCGCGCAGAATGCTTCCGAGGACAATGCTATCAGCCTGCAGGTAGGCGCAAAGGCAAACCAGTCCATCAAGGTCGGTCTTACCGATATGCGTTCCGAAGCTCTCGGCCTGAAGGGTGCTGACGGCACCAAGCTGAACATTGCAACTCAGGCTAACGCCAATGCTGCAATTACTGTTCTTGACAATGCGCTCCAGAAGGCTCTTGACCAGCAGACTACTATCGGTGCTGTTGAGGCCCGCCTCGAATACACCGCTGCCAACCTGACCACCGCATCCGAGAATGTAACGGCTTCTGAGTCCACCATCCGCGATGCTGATATGGCCAAGGAAATGACTGAGTACACCAAGAACAATGTCCTCATGCAGGCTGCTCAGTCCATGCTGGCTCAGGCTAACCAGAACAGCTCCAATGTTCTCAGCCTCCTCCAGTAATCCCCTCAGGGTATTTCACAACTTAACTAATTTCATGGTGCGTGCTAGCAACATCGGTGCCATGTGATTAGGCTACATTGCCAATCCACCCCGATTCCTCCTAAGGTTATGTCGGGGTGGATCATTTTTTTACATCTATGCTCCTGTGGGAGTATCATTGCCGTACAGGCAGGTGATAGGAATGATACTGGAGTTATTTCATGGTTCGGAAGGAATAATCCGGCAGCCGGTGTATGGTGTGGGAAAAGCTGCGCAGAGCTTATAGATTGCTTTTGGCGCGGTCTGCTCCCGAATGGAACCTTTATATGACAATTTTCGTGAGTTATTGACACTGAGGCGGTTGATAAGATAAAATTATGACAGAAGGATGATCTGTCCGTTTTATTAGAGAAAGGGTTGGGTGATAATATGGAATACATCAAGATTAAAGAGCAGGATGCCAAGCATTATATTTATGAGTTCGAGGGTAAGTACCCGGTCATCGACCCGAAGGCGTATGCCTTCAGCACCGCAGCTTTACTGGGGGATGTAGAGCTGAAGGAGTATGCCAGCGTATGGCCCAATGTCACTATCCGCGGCGATGTAAATAAAATCGTTGTCGGCCGCTACAGCAATATTCAGGATAACAGCTGCCTCCATGTAGCTGATGACTATGCCTGCATCGTCGGCGACTATGTTACCGTCGGCCACAGCGTTACTCTCCATGCCTGCACCGTAGAGGATCACTGCCTCATCGGTATGGGTGCTACCGTTCTTGACGGCGCTGTCATCGGCCGTGGCTCCATCGTTGGTGCCGGTGCTCTCGTCACCAAGGGAACCATCGTACCGCCGAACTCTCTTGTCCTGGGCTCTCCGGCCAAGGTTGTCAAGACCATGAGTGAGGATGGCATCAAGGCTATCCATGCGCAGGCTGTGAAGTATAAGTCCGAGTGGGCTGAAAAGTATGGCCTCGGCCCCGATGTAGGCGGCGAGGTTTACGATGGCGCAAGGATTGTCTGAGAACTAATGAGATACAAAAATGGGGACGGGTAACCGTCCCCTTCTTTAATGTAAAATATGCGGCGTTACTGCCTGTAAAGAAACCATTTATGAACGACGGTGCTTGGCGATTGACGAGTAAACATACGAAGTCAGAGCCTAGCACCGCTTCGTTCATAACTGAACGAAAGTGAGTTTCTGTCAGACAGTAATGCCGCATTAGTTTTTATATAAATAACGAACCACCGTAATACTGATTAAACGAAAACCCGCTTGCGCTCGGTTATCCACGCAGCGGTACATAAGCTCTGACTGCGCTGGCCAGCTTGTCATTCGCTAAGTACCGGCGTGGATAAACGGTTTTCTTATTAACCATATTACGGTGGACTTACATTAAGGTATAGACGGCTCTGCCGTCTCTTTTTTATGCTGTCGTATATTTCTAAATAGCATTCAAATGCGACTGTATATTATGGCAGATTCGCCAGTTGAACAATTTGTTTTCTCCAGTGATAATAAAGTGTATTTTGTCTGACCAAGAGCATAATCATAGGTGCCTTTATAGAAAATTGATTTGCAGGAGCAGATTGCTTCTTCCTGTGTTAGGAAAGTAAAGACATATTTACTGCCATCTATATTCCCTTCCAAAAGAAAGTCTGCTTTCAAGTGGCTGGGGATTCTTACCTTCTTAATATCATATTATAAAACAAAAAGAGACACTAGTGAGAATCTAGCATCCCTTCTGCAATTTGTAATTTTTTCTGTCTGCACACGAAGGTGCATAAGTCAGGTTGAGGTTATAATCACAAACCCCTCGTAGAGCTATTGCAGTCCCGCATCCTGACACGCTTCTGCAAGTCATGGCTCAACTGATACTCTATGTTACCAGTTCTCTACTAGAATACTATCATTTTGGCGGATGCCCTGTCAACAGAATTCTCACAGTGAAGGTTCATATTTTTACTGTGTCAGTATCAGCGGCTCAGCCATTGCCTCTTCCGCGGCTACCTTGTCGATATATCCGGCGGCGACCATGGACTTCAGCACGATGTTCCTTCGCTTCACGGCGGCATCGTAGTCCTTGTAGGGGGAGTTGGCGCTTGGTGCCTGGGGCATTCCGGCCAGCATGGCGCACTCAGACAGGCTCAGCTCGGAGGGAGCTTTGCCGAAGTATCCGTAGGAGGCATCCTTCAGTCCGTAGTAGCCTCCGCCGTAGTAAATGGAGTTCAGATAGTATTCCAGTATTTCGTCCTTGTCGCAGCGGGCCTCAGTAAAGATAGAGAGAACAAGCTCCTCCACCTTCCGGGTATAGGTGCGCTCACCGGTGAGGAAAAGGTTCTTCACCAGCTGCTGGGTGATGGTGCTGGCGCCCTGCTCGATTTCGCCGCTCTGCATATTTACCAGAAAGGCTCTGACGACGGCCTCAATATCAACTCCGTGATGCTCGTAAAATTTCCTGTCCTCCATGGCTATAATGGCATAGCGCATATTGTCGGGGATGGCATCAATAGTCACATAGCGTGAAGGCTGGGGCAGCCGCTCCTGTATATGCTGGCGGATGAAGATGAGCCGTAGGAAACGGTGGAACATATCAAGCTCCGCTTCCTCCTCATCGTCCCGCTGGCTCTGAATCCGTTCCCGGTTCCTTTGGCGGGCGTCCTCAGCCTTTTCCCTGGCGTCGGGGGCGCTCTTTTTGGCGTCGCCCTGATTCATCTTGTCCTTGATGGAGGCTCCGGCTTTGCCGGCGGCATCACCGGCCATGTCGATGACTGCCTTTCCGATATCGGTTATTTTCTCCACTGCCTGGTCGGTGTCCGTATTGCCGGCCACGGCCGGGGCAGGGGGGAGATTTATCACTGCTGCCGCCAAAAGAAGGGCGGCGATTTTCTTTCCTTTGTCTGTCATATTTGTCTCCTGAGAGCTTCGGATTTTTCTTTCATTATAACATAGCGGCCGTGACTGAAAAAAGATTGAAAGTTTATGCAGATGCTTCGGTATAATATACAGTAAAATGTATAAGATGTGGCATTAAAATAAACAATATTTCCTAATTTCCAAGAAATTTACGGATTTTTTTCGATGCTTCATTGAAATTTTATGCAAAAGGAAGTATAATATCCTGTACTAAAGATACGGGAGGTAAATTTGCATGAAAGTTAGTGTTGTAGGTGCTACCGGATATGCCGGAGCAGAGCTGCTGCGAATACTGTATAATCATCCCGAAGCTGAGGTGGTCCATGTGACCAGCGAAAGCTCTGCGGGTAAGAAAATTTCTGATATGTATCCCCACATGGCGGGGCTTTGTGATCTCGAGCTGGAGACTCTGGATAATATTGAGGAGATTGGTAAGGACAGCGATTTCATCTTCATCGGTCTGCCTGCCGGTCATGCTATGGATATCGCAAAAAAGCTTGAGAAGCTGCCGGTCCGTATCATCGACCTTGGTGCTGATTTCCGCTTCGACGATGTAAAGACCTACGAGAAATGGTACAAGGTAGAGCATACCTATGTTGACGCACCCCGGGTTTACGGTCTGGCTGAGCTGACCCGTGACGAGGTGAAGGGTGCAAAGATTATCGGCAACGCCGGCTGCTATACCACCGCCAGCATTTTGGGCATGGCCCCGCTGGTAGGGGCAAGGCTGGTTGAGACGGACAGCATCGTCATTGATGCCAAGTCCGGTGTATCCGGTGCCGGCCGCGGCGCGAAGCTGCCCAATCATTTCCCGGAGCTGTTTGATAATTTCAAGGCTTACGGTGTGGCCAATCACCGCCACACTCCGGAGAT
>JAFNYY010000045.1 GCA_017383125.1 Schwartzia sp. (in: firmicutes) | reverse complement strand
CTTTGGCAGTGCCTGCTTTTGAGGCCTTAAAGATGGGAACCGAATACGGAGCTAAGGCTGTAGGCCTTGAAAATCTTGGCCGTTTGGAGGAAGGTGCTATTGCAGATATTACTCTGTTTGATATGAGTGGTTATGCATGGCAGCCGAGGTTTGACTTGATTTCTCTGTTGGTTTATTCTGCTCCTTCCAATTCCGCTGACACTGTCATTGTAGATGGCAGTGTACTCATGGAAAAGGGCGAGCTGAAGACTCTTGATGAGGAAAAGATTATTTACGAAGCAGCTCAGTCGGTAGCAAGAATCACTGCCTGAGAAGGGGGATACTACGGGTAAATGGCCGTAAAGAAAAATTTTTACGCCGTAAGATGCGGGAGACAGCCGGGAATCTATAAAACATGGACCGATTGCCAAAAGCAGATTATGGGCTTTAAGGGCGCTGTTTATAAAGGATTCCCAACCCAAGCGGAAGCCGAAAGCTTTATGAGTGGGGCGGAGAAGACAAAAACAATCCTCGATAACGATGAAATTAAAATTTATGTAGATGGCTCCTTTGATGGGAAACGGTATGGCTGGGGCTTTGCCGTTTTCCAGGCTGGGGAGCTTATTTGCAGTGAGAAAGGTGCCGGTGACAATCCCGATTATGTTCAGCATAGAAATGTGGCAGGAGAGGTTTTTGCCGCTGCGTATGCTGCCCGTTGGGCCAGAGGGCAGGGTCTGAAGTCGGTAACCATCTGCCATGATTATCAGGGAATTTCCGAATGGGCGGAAGGGCGTTGGAAAACAAATACTCCAATGACCAAGAGATATGCGGCTTTTATGAAAGATTACAGAGATATAGTAAAATTTCAAAAGGTAACCGGTCATTCGGGTGTAGACGGAAATGAGCTGGCGGATAAGCTGGCAAGACAGGCAATCGGTCTGTAATGAAAGGAGGTGCAGAAATGGCCAGAAGAAAAGAACAAAAATCTGATGAAAATAAAAAGAGAAGACAGAGAACAAGGAAGCCGCGAAATGATAAGGCAGACAACAGCAATTCTGACGGACGCGGATATGAAATAAGCGGTGTTGTTATTGCAGCAGCAGCGTTGATATGTCTTTGCGGACTGTTTAATTTCAATGTCGGTTATGTTGGACTCTATTTTGCCAAGGTGAGCCGATACTTATTCGGAATAGGTGTATGGCCTGTTCTTATAATGGCATTAGCTTGGGGTTGGTGTACAGCACGTGACCATCAGCTGTTTCCTGATAAGGTAAAGACCATGGGTGCGATCCTTGCACTGGTATCTGTCTGCGCTGTCCTGCACCACTTTTTTGTTCCTGTTAATGGTGAGCTTTTGCCTGATAATATCGCCGGCGGTGGTGGGATATTGGGCGGAATATCTTTGTTTGCAATCAGAAAGGTGCTTGGAGTAACCGGCGGTCTGATTTTTTATATCGCTTTATCTGTGTGCAGTCTTATTCTGTTCACTGGCTGGTCTTTGTCAGGCGGGATTAAAAAGACTGAAGACGGTATAAAAAAACAGCGTGATAAGCTGGCAAAAGTAAGAGAGGAAGCACGTATAAGAGCACTTGAGGCGGCGGAATATGATACTGCCAGCAGAGAAAATGATACTTTGACTGTTCCTTCTTTGGCTAATGACGGTGCCTTATTGGGGAGCAATGAAGTGAAAAAAGAATTACCGCCCCCTCTGCCTATGGATTTTGATACGCCAATCCAGCATTTAGATAAATCACCTGAGGATGAAGGTAAGGTGGAGGCTGCAATAAAAGAGGCAAAGGCGTCCATCGAATTTGATGATAACGGATTTTTCGGCAATAAAGACAACAGGGGAAAACAGCTGTACAATCAGGCGGATGAGGAAGATTTTGAAGTTTATGAAGCGAACGATACAGCTGTGTCTAAGGTCGCCTATGACGAATATATTCATCAAACTGACGGCGATGATTATCGTTATACATCGCCGAATGGTCCATCTACTATAATAACCAGAACTAAGACGGCGGTCGAAAGACTGACGGAAAAACAATATGCTTTGAAAGCGGAGTCGCTTATCCAGATTAAGCCAGAAGAGCCGGTTGAGTCTGTTGATAGTGCTGACACTGCTGACACTGCTGATAAAGTGATGGAAGACATTAACACCTATGACTTTACAGAGGAACCGGCTGTTAATGACTTGAACCTTGAAAGTGGCGGCGCTGGCGAGGGACAGGAGGAAGTTATATCGGAAGAAAACAGCAGTCATGAAGCCGAATGTGAGGAAAATAAGCTGCCGATTTTCGAATATAGACAAGATGATACAGCAGATTTAGAAAAAGAGGCTGTGACAATTGATGACAGTGACGAGCAGGATGATACACAGCAGATAATAACGCCGCCTGAGTTGGATGAACTGGCAAATAATTTGGGAGATATATACGAGGACGAAGAGCCGGATGCGGCGGATGATGAACCATGCCTGCCGCAGGAAAGTGATGTGGCGGTACAGGACGAAGAGGTTAACGAGAATGATGAGTCCGAAGATGTGTCCACAAATGCAGTCGAGCGTCCAAAGTATGTCATGCCGAGAGTAACAGCGCTTCTTTCCAAAATGGATAGAAGTCGTTCTGATGATTTGATACAGGAAATCAATAACAAAGCAGAGATTCTTTCCAAAACTATGGCGGATTTCAAAGTAAACGCCAAGATTGTGAATGCCTGCCACGGTCCTGCGGTAACGAGATTTGAGGTTTCGCCGGCACCGGGTGTAAAGGTCAGCAAGATAACAAATCTTGCCGATGATTTAGCCTTGGCGCTGGCGGCCGTATCCGTGAGGATCGAACCAATTCCCGGCAAATCGGCGGTAGGTATAGAAGTGCCGAATGCGGAGCTGGAAGGAGTAGGCTTAAGGGAAGTTCTCGAGCATCCCGGTTTTGCTGCTGCCAAGTCGAAATTGACCTGCGGAATTGGTAAGGATATCAGTGGTGATCCTGTATTCGTAGACATATCTGCGATGCCGCACCTTCTGGTTGCCGGTGCTACCGGATCCGGTAAATCGGTATGCATAAATACCCTTATTACAAGTATTCTGTTCAAGGCGACGCCGGATGAGGTAAAATTCATTCTGATTGACCCCAAGACGGTAGAGCTCTCAAACTACAATGGAATCCCGCACCTTATGATTCCTGTCGTAACGGACATGAAAAAGGCAGCCTCCGCATTGAATTGGGCTGTCCAGGAAATGGAAAAGCGCTATGCAAAGATGGCGGCCAGTGGTGTCCGGAATATGGCAGGCTACAATGAGATTGCCAAGACTGAAGGCTGGGACCTTCTGCCGTCTATCGTTATTATCATAGACGAGCTTGCTGACCTCATGATGGTAGCTCCCAAGGATGTCGAAGATGCTATTTGCCGCATAGCCCAGAAAGCAAGAGCGGCAGGCATACATCTTGTTTTGGCTACTCAGAGGCCCTCTGTCGATGTAATAACCGGTATTATCAAGGCAAACATACCAAGCCGAATTTCTTTCGCTGTTTCATCGCAGATTGATTCTCGAACTATTCTTGATGCTTCCGGTGCGGAAAAGCTTTTGGGCAAGGGCGATATGCTCTTTAGTCCGGTAGGTATTTCTAAGCCTAAACGAGTTCAGGGTGCATTCATAAGTGACTCGGAAGTTGAGAGACTGATTGAGTTCATAAAGAGCCAGGGGCAGGAAGCTGAAATCAATCAGGAGCTTGTTGATTTCACCGAAAGCGAGAAGGCTCAGGATGATAAGGAAAAGTCCGAGCCGGAAGATAATTGGAAGGACGAGCTTCTCGATAAAGCTGTGGAGCTTGTTTTGTCATCAGAAACGGCATCTACTTCCTATATACAGAGGCGGCTGCGTATTGGCTATTCCCGTGCGGCCCGTATCATTGACATGATGGAGGAGCTTGGTATAATCGGCCCAAGTGTTGCCGGTAATAAGCCAAGAGAAATCCTGATGACGATGGATGAAGCAAGAGAGGTATTGAACTCATAATAGCGGTGAGGTATTTAAGTAATGATTTCAGTAATAATTCCCGCTGCCGGACAGGGAAAGCGGTTTGGTGCAGGGAAGAATAAAGCATTTGTCTTACTTGCGGGGAAAACAATTCTAGAAAGGGCCGTTGAGGCTTTTAGTGACATACCTGAAGTTGGTGAGACAATTATTGTCGTTGCTCCTGATGAGGTGGATGATATCACCGCACAGGCAAGACTTTATCCAAAAGCTGAAACCATAAAGGTAGTGGCCGGAGGAACAGAACGGCAGTATTCGATTCAAAATGCGCTGGAAAAAGTGGATACAGGGGCGGATATAGTTCTTGTTCACGATGGTGCCCGACCTTTGGTGAGTCGGGAAGTTATTCTCCGGGTGATTGAAGAAGTAAAGAAAAACTCAGCAGCCATTGTTGCTGTGCCTGTTAAGGACACAATAAAAGTGGTCGATTCTGACGGTTTTGTTTCCGCTACGCCTAAGCGGTCAGAGCTTTGGGCGATTCAGACACCGCAGGGATTTACCAGAGAGCTGATAGTGCGGGCATATCAGAAAGCCAGTGATGAAAAGTTCCTCGGAACAGACGATGCATCTCTGATAGAGAGATTGGGAATACCGGTAAAGATAGTTCTAGGTGAATACGAAAATATAAAAATAACCACACCTGAAGACCTGCCGATAGCCAATATGTTTTTGAAGGGAAGGAGAGGAACGGAGAAATTATGAGCAGAGTAGGAATGGGATATGATGTACATAAGCTTGTAGAAGGAAGAAAGCTCATCATAGGCGGCGTTGAAATACCGCATACCCTTGGGCTGTTAGGACATTCGGACGCTGATGTCTTACTTCATGCTATAAGTGATGCGCTGCTGGGAGCAGCAGCTCTTGGCGACATTGGAAAGCATTTTCCGGATACTGACCCGAAATTTGAAGGTGCGGATAGCCGGGTGCTTCTTCGCCATGTGGTAAAGCTGGTTAACGATAAAGGATATGCCATTGAGAATGTGGATGCAACCATTGTTGCACAGAAGCCAAAGCTTGCCCCCTTTATAGAGAAAATGCGGGAAAATATAGCCTCCGATTTGCAGGTAGACTTAGATATGGTCAATGTTAAGGCAACAACGGAGGAAAGGCTTGGTTTTACAGGCAGAGAAGAAGGAATTTCAGCCTACGGTGTTTGCAGCTTAAACAAAAAATAACAGAAGAACAAAACCAAACGACCTGACTCTTGGGGAGTCAGGTCGTTTTTTATAAAAATTGTTTATCAAAATTTGTATTTGTTGTGGAAGTTATTGATAATTTGCTGTATAATATTAGTCATGATTCAAAGAAAGGGTGTCGTAAGACTTAATAGGGAAGTCCGGTATATTCCGGTGCGGTCCCGCCACTGTAAAAAGGAGCAGCTCATATTACCACTGGTCATGCCGGGAAGGATGAGTCTGCGATGATTTTAGCCAGGAGACCTGCCTTTTCTTGCACCGTGATACTGTTAGTATCCTGTCTACGATGGATAGGCGAGTAGGTGTGCAATCGCTGTTTTAGCGTGTAAATTGCAGCCTCCTGCCTTATTTGCGGGAGGTTTTTTATTTGAAGAAGGAGCTTCGGGGCGGCTATACTACCGGTGCCTGCATGGCGGCCGGTGTAAAGGCTGCTTTGCATTACATGACGGAGGGCGACCGGCTCCAAAGTCTTATTTTGACTGCTCTGGACGGAACACCGCTGACGATACCTGTTAAGGCAATAGAGCCACTAGGTGACCCGTCTGTTGATGGAGTCCGCGTCGAGATTATCAAAGAATCCGGTGATGATCCGGATATAACAAACGGAGCTTCCGTATTTACAATTACAAGGCTGAAACCTGAGCAATCCGGGGTAACATATCATGCCGGTGAAGGAATCGGTCATGTGACAAAACCAGGTCTTCAGGTACCAGTCGGAGAACCTGCGATTAACATGGGACCGCGTAAGCTGGTGCAGACGGTCGTTGATGAGCTTCTGGGACCCGGGGCAGGTGTGGATGTAGAGGTTTCTATCCCAGCCGGTACAGAGCTGGCAAAGCGGACGCTTAATCCGATTTTGGGCGTTGTTGGAGGAATATCCGTTATTGGCAGTACCGGGGTTTTGCGGCCGATGTCGGAAGAAGGGTTCAAGAACTCTCTTGTTCCTCAGATTGATGTCGCCATGGCGATGGGATACGATGCTATTGTGTTTGTTCCCGGCAAAATCGGAGAAACTCAGGCGGTCAAGCATGGCATAAATGAACAGGTAATCGTCCAGACCAGCAACTTCATAGGATTTATGCTGGAAGCTGCCGAGCAGAGAGGTGTAAAAGAGCTTCTGCTCTTTGGCCACATCGGAAAGCTGGCAAAGGTTGCTGCCGGAGTGTTCCATACTCACAATCGTGTTGGAGACGCCAGACTGGAGACTATGGCGGCCTACGGAGCAATGCATGGCTTGCCTTCGGAAGGTGTAAAGCGTGTGCTTGAATCCATTACTACCGAGGATGCAATGTCAGTTTTTTCGGAGTATCATCTGGAAAAGGTCTATGATGTTATTGCTCGGAGAGCCAGTGAGCGTGCAATGAGATTCGTATTTGGAAACATAAAAATTGGAACCGTTCTAGTTACACTAAAGGGCGAGGTTCTTGGCATGGATGAAAATGCCAAAGTAATTGGTCAGAAATTAGGATGGGATATGAATAATGCATAGAATTGTAGTAGTCGGTATAGGGCCGGGAAATCCGGATTTTGTCCTGCCGGCAGGCAGAAAGGTAATAGACTCTGCCAAGGTGCTTGTCGGGGGAAAGCGTGCACTGGCTGATTTTGCCGGCGGCTGTCCGGGACAGGAGACTTTCCCTATAGGAGCAGATATTCCTGCTGTGATAGAATTTATTCGTGGTAAGCTTGACAGCAGCGAAGTTGTTGCCATGGTTTCCGGAGATCCGGGATATTTTTCCCTTTTGGACGCATTGCTACGGGAATTCCCCAAGGAGATTATCAAGGTAATTCCGGGGATAAGTTCTGTACAATACGCATTTTCACGATTGGCCCTGCCGTGGCACGAAGCAGAATTCATAAGTTTTCACGGCCGCACACCCGATGAGGAACGGCTAAGGTATAAAAAAGGACGACTGCTTGGATTCATTACGGATACAAAGCAGAACTCCCACAGTATTCCGGAGCTGCTTCTAAGTCTCGGTTGGCCGAAGAATACATATTTTGCTGTTGGTGCAAGACTTTCCTATGATGATGAATATATAGCTGAAACAACTTTAGCAGACGCATCGGAGACAGTATTGCAAACACATTGCGTATTGGTGGTGAAAGCATAATGATATTTTGCGGAATAGACGATAGTGAGTTTATCCGTGGAAAAGTACCGATGACAAAACAGGAGGTCAGGATTCTTACCTTAACAAAGGCGAGAATTGCTCCTTCCGATATTGTTTATGACATTGGAGCGGGTACAGGCTCTATATCTATCGAAGCTGCAAGAATCGCCCATGAGGGAAAGGTTTTTGCCATAGAGAGAAACCCGGCTGGAATTTCACTCATAAAAGAAAATATGAAGAAATTCCAGGTTGAAAATATTGAAGTGGTTTCCGGTGAGGCCCCCGGAGCTTTGGCGGGATTGCCAAATTGTGATGCAGTTATTATAGGAGGCAGCGGTCGAAATCTGGATGATATTCTTGATATTGTCCACGAGCGACTGAAGGTTGGCGGCAGAGTAATTCTGAACTGTATCACTATACAGACAATATCTTCCTGCCTTGAATATCTGAGAGCCCACAAAGATGAATTTGACTATGAGGCAATTCAGGTACAAGTAAACCGTTTAAAGGCAGTAGGGCCATATGATATGGCTGATGCTGTGAATCCAATATACATTGTTACCGCAATAAAAAAAGTATAAAACGGTGTCGACATATAAAGGTTGTTGCCCGTTACAATTAGGAGGAAAAATCATGCTCGTATCTATTGTTGGTGCAGGTCCCGGCGATCCGGAGCTCATTACTGTTAAAGGTCAGAACCTTCTGAAGCGTGCGGATGTTATCATCTACGCAGGCTCTTTGGTTAACCCTTCCTTGCTCGAATTTACAAAGAATGGCTGCGCCGTTTATAATTCTGCATCCATGACACTTCCTGAGGTCATTGATGTTATCGTAAAGGCTGTTTCTGAAGGTAAGCGTGTTGTCCGTCTTCACACTGGTGACCCGGCTATTTATGGCGCTATTCAGGAGCAGATGGATGAGCTGAAAAGACACAATATCGAGTATGAAGTTATTCCCGGTGTCAGCTCTTTCCTGGCAACTGCAGCTGCCTTGAAGCAGGAGTATACGCTTCCCGGCGTATCTCAGACAGTAATCATCACCCGTAACGAAGGTCGTACACCGGTTCCGTCCCGTGAGAGCCTCCGTTCGCTGGCTGCTCATCAGTCTACCATGTGCATTTTCCTCAGTGTACACATGCTGCAGCAGGTGGTAGATGAGCTGGTTGCAGGCGGTTACGATAAGACTACCCCCATTGCAATCGTTCAGAAGGCTTCCTGGCCTGAACAGAAGATTGTCCGTGCAACTTTGGACACCATCTGCGAGGAAATCAAGGATAAGGACATCTCCCGTACTGCTATGATTGTTGTCAGCAAGGTTCTTGACAATGATTACGAGCTGTCCCGTCTGTATGCTCCTGAGTTCAGTCACGGTTACCGCAAGGGTTCTGAAGCATGAGATGTGCCGCCTTTACAGTGACAGCTCACGGCGTTGAGCTGGCGGAGAAGCTGAAAGAGGCGGGAATCGGCTCCGTAGATGTATTTGTTAAGGAAGGTAAGCCGGCTCCCGACGATGTAAAGTACTACAGCCGTCTTGCAGATGCAGTTGGCGAAGCCTTCGGTCGATATGACGCGCTGATATTTTTCTCTGCTATCGGAATTGTGGTCAGACTGATTGCTCCGCATTTGCAGAGCAAACTTCTTGACCCGGCCGTAATTGTGGTCGACGATCGCTCTCGGCATGCAATCAGTTTGCTTTCCGGTCATGTTGGCGGTGCCAATGCGTTGACCTATCAAATAGCCGGTGCGCTGAGGGCGCAGCCGATTGTTACGACGGCAACGGATGTCAATAAGCTTGTAGCTCCCGATGTTATTGCAACAGAGCTTGGTTTGAAGCCTCATCCTAAATCTATGATTGAAAGGATTAACTCAAGCCTTCTGGCACATAAACCCATAGCTTATTACATCGATAAAACCTTTACACGGGCAGAATTTTTCCGTCAGAAGCTGGGGGAAAAGGGAATAGAATCGGAACTGTTGACGATTGAAGAAGCTGTCTCTTCAAATCGGCTTGCGGTTTTTATTACACCGAGAGCGTTTCCGCTGTGCGAAAACCTGATGTATTTGCATCCTCGCCGGCTTATTGCCGGAATCGGCTGTCGCAGAGGTGTACCGGAGGAAGAAATAAGGAGTGCACTGTCAGCGGCCTGTGAGCTTATAGGGCAGGAGATTTCAGCTGTTTCCCTTATAGCCAGCACAGTAGTAAAAGCAGATGAGGAAGGCATTCTTAATCTGGCGGAGCATTTACAGATACCAACCCGGTTCTTTGAAAATAAAGAGCTGGAAGAAAAAATAGAAGAATATGATTTAGACCAGTCGGAATTTGTCCGTGGAAAAATCGGCGTAGGCAATGTTTGCGGAGCTGCAGCGATTTCCTGCGTTGAACGAGGACAATTTGCGTTGGAAAAGACAAAGTTTAAGAAAGTGACGGTGGCACTGGTATGGGAAAAATAACTGTTATCGGTATCGGACCGGGCAGCTATGACAATCTGACTCCGGAGGCAAGGGAGGCCATTATTGCTGCTGAGGTTGTAGCAGGCTACAAGCCTTACATAAAGCTTATTGAGGATCTCGTCGGTGATAAGGAAATTATCGGCAACGGTATGATGCAGGAAGTAGATCGCTGCCGTCTGGCGGTAGAGTCTGCGTGCAAGGGGAAGAACACTATTGTTGTTTCTTCCGGTGACTCCGGCGTCTACGGTATGGCCGGACTTGTGCTGGAAATAATCCTTAAGCTTCCGAAGGAAGAACGCCCGGAGGTAAAGATTATTGCCGGTCTGTCGGCAGTATATGCTTCGGCAGCCATTCTCGGTGCTCCTCTGATGCATGATTTCGCTATTATCAGCCTTAGCAATCGCCTTACTCCCCTTGACCTCATTATGAAGAGAGTAGAACTGGCTGCCCAGGGTGATTTTGTTATAGCTTTCTATAATCCGAAGAGCAAGAGCCGCTCTACTCATATTGAAGAAGCACAGAAGATTATGCTGAAGTATAAGTCTCCTGATACTCCCGTAGGCATTGTTAATAATGCTACCAGAGCGGATCAGACCAGAGTTATTTCTACTCTTAAGGACTTTACCAAAGAGGATATCAATATGTTCTCCATGGTAATCATTGGAAACTCCCAGACATTTGTACAGGATGGATTCATGGTTACCCCCCGCGGGTATCATTTATGATATTTGTAGCTGCCGGTACTCAGGACGGACGCGAGCTGGCAGGGCGTCTGCTGAGTGAAGGATATCCAGTTATAGCTTCTGTCGTTAGCAGATACGGCAGCGAGCTGCTGGCGAGGTATCCGGGGATGTTAATCAACGATAAGCCGCTTGACGAAGCCGGTTTGTCAGAGTACATTGAGTCCCATAATATAAGGGTGTTTGTCGATGCCAGTCATCCGTATGCCGCTAATGTGTCTCAGAATGCAATGAATGCATGCCGAAAGGCCGGTATACCATACATTCGCTATGAGCGGCAGCCTGCTCCGGTGGAATGTAAAAAACTCACTGTAGTAGAGAATTATGAACAGGCGGCGGAGGCTGCGGCTGGTTTGGGAAAGACGATATTTCTTACGACCGGAAGCAGAAATATACAGAAGTTTATTCAATCACCCCACCTGTCCGGCTGCAGAATAGTTGCCAGAATTCTGCCTGCAGCTGATGTAATATCAGAGGTTACTTCTTTAGGCTTGACTCCCAAAGATATCATTGCCCTGCAGGGGCCGTTCACTCGTGAGTTCAACCGTGAGATGTTTCGTCAATACGGCGCGGATGTAATCATTATGAAGAACAGCGGCACTATAGGCGGCACAGATACTAAATTCAGTGCTGCGGACGACCTTGGGTTACCGGTGATTCTTGTAGACAAGCCTGCAATTAAGTACGACAACCTGGCTGTAGACTTTGATACTGTAATAAAGTTTGTGGCCAGCCACATAAATTAAGAGGTGATATAAATGGATTTCATTAAACAGCCGATGGAAATAGAAAATAAAAGCATGGATATCATTGCCCCGCACCTTGCAGGTCTTAACCTCAGTGAGGCTGAGACCAAGGTTTATTCACGAATGATTCACGCTTCCGGCGATGTTGGATATGCAGAAGTAATCAGAATGAGTCCTGATGCTATCGAGGCAACAAAGGCTGCATTGCTCCGCGGAGCAAATATCTATACCGATGTAGAGATGGTGCGGACAGGCATCCATAAACCCTCTTTCAATCGCTATGGCGGCAAAATTGAGTGCCTTATTTCCGATCCGGAGATTGCCGAGAAGGCAAAGCGTGAGGGGACTACCCGTGCTATGGCAGCTATGCGCCATTTCGGCAAGGACTTGGAAGGTGCCATCGTAGCAATCGGTAATGCACCTACAGCACTTTTTGAAGTTCTCCGTATGGCTCGTGAAGAAAATATTCGTCCGGCAGCTATTATCGGCATTCCGGTAGGCTTTGTCGGCGCGGCCGATTCTAAGGCAGAGCTGGCAGAATATGGTGAAATCCCTTATATTACTGTAGAGGGAACAAAGGGCGGCAGTCCTATTGCGGCTTCCGTCATTAATGCGATTCTTTATCTTATTGACAACCGTCGGTGAGAACTATGAAGCAGCGAATTCCCCGTATAGTGATTGCCGCTACTCAGAGTGGCTCAGGAAAAACAACAATTGTTACAGGACTCCTTGCAGCATTGAAGGAGAAGGGGTTAAAGGTCCAATCTTATAAGGTTGGACCTGATTATATTGACCCCGGTTATCATGAAATAGCATCCGGTCGTCCCGGTCACAATCTTGATACATGGCTTGTAACAGAGGAAAAACTGGCGGAGATCTTTGCGAGGACTGCCGATGATGCCGATATTGCAATTATTGAAGGCGTTATGGGCCTTTATGATGGCGGCAAAAACGGTATAAGCAGCACAGCCTCTGTGGCTAAGCTACTTGATGCTCCAGTACTTCTTGTAATCAATGCAAAATCTATGGGTGAATCGGCTGCTGCTTTGGCACTGGGCTTTAAACAATATGACCCAACAGTCAACATTGCCGGCGTAATTCTTAACAGACTTGGTTCGCTAACTCATCGACAGATGATAGAAGAAGCGTTGGAACGGCTTGATATTCCGGTTTTCGGCGCTGTAGGCAGAAACGATAAAATGAATATGCCGGAAAGACATTTGGGACTTCTTCCGGTACAGGAAAACAAGTCCGAAGCGGAGGTAGTCGCGGAAATTGGGCGAACAGTCGGTGCGTCGGTAGATATCGAAAAGATTATCGGTCTAGCGGAAAGCGCGCCCGAGATAGAGCTTACTGCCAGAAATACCCTTCCGGAAAAGCGGAGAGCGCGTATAGCTGTCGCAAGAGATGATGCGTTCACCTTCTATTACCCCGAAAGTATTTATCAGCTTGAAATTTCCGGGGCAGAGATAATACCGTTCAGTCCCCTGCATGACAGAGAGATGCCGGAGGCAGACGGATTGATTCTTGGCGGAGGCTTTCCGGAGATGTTTGCCTCTGAGCTGTACGGTAATGAATCTATGCGGGCCTCGATAGGCGAAGCCGCCAAGAGTGGTATGCCTATTTATGCCGAGTGCGGTGGGTTTATGTACCTTATGAAGGAAATGGTCGATTTTGATGGTAATCATTTCCCGATGACGGGTATTATTCCTGGTTCTGTAACTATGAATAAGAAGCTACAGACTGTTGGGTATGTTGCAGCTACGATGGAAAAGGATACGGTATTGGGCAGAAAGGGAACAGTCCTTCATGGACATGAGTTTCATTTTTCCTCCGAGTGTGCTCCGGAGAATATCAATCCGGAAGAATATCCGCGGGCATTTACATTCCAGCGTATGAGAAAAATACCTCCGTATTTGGCAGGATATGCAAAGGACAATATTCTTGGCTCCTATCTGCATCTCCATTTCGCCGGCTCGCCTGAGGCGGCAAGGAGCTTTGTGGAGAAATGTGCAGAGTATCGTCAGCAGCAGGAGAGATAAATGGGAAAGATAGTTCTTGTTACAGGCGGCTCTCGAAGCGGAAAGAGCACTTATGCGGAGGAATATGTATCCGGGCTGTATAAGCAGGGTGAAAAGGTTGGCTATATAGCAACTTCCCAGATTTTCGATGATGAGATGAAATTCAGGGTAAAGCTTCACCGTGAGCGTCGTCCGGCAGAGTGGACCACCTATGAGGCCCCCTTTGAAGCGCATCTTGCGTTAAAGCAGGCTGATTCAGATGGCTGCACGGCGGTACTTTTTGACTGTGTAACCATTTATATGAGTAACCTTCTTTGCTCTTTGGAGTCTATAGATGACTCCGACAGGAACTATGCTCTGGCGAATGAGAAAATCACCGCTCTTATTGAAGCAGCCCGCAGCAAAGAGGGAACAACGGTGTTTGTAACCAACGAGGTTGGTTCCGGCATTGTCCCGGAGAATAAATTGTCGCGGGAATACCGGGATATAGCCGGTCTAGCAAATCAATGGCTGGCTGCAGCAGCGGACGAGGTATATTTCGTCGTTTGCGGAATCCCTGTAAACTTGAAAGAAATTTCGAAGAAATAATTTGGGAGGTATAACATGACACAGTATATTATGCTTCAGGGAACAAGCTCCAATGTAGGTAAAAGCATTTTGGCGACTGCTCTCTGCCGCATTTTCTTTCAGGACGGTCGTCATGTTGCGCCCTTCAAAGCGCAGAACATGGCATTGAATTCCTATGTAACAAAAGATGGGAAAGAGATGGGAAGGGCTCAGGTTGCCCAGGCAGAGGCAGCAGGTCTTGACCCTGATGTCGATATGAACCCTGTTCTGCTCAAGCCTACCGGCAATGCTTCCTCGCAGGTAGTACTGCTGGGTAAGCCAATTGGCAATATGTCTGCCAGGGACTATCACAAGGGATATTCTACTAAGCTTTTTGGTGAAGTAAAGGCGGCACTGGCTCGCCTGGAAGAGAAGTACGATACAGTTGTTATCGAAGGTGCAGGCAGCCCGGCCGAAGTAAATCTTAAGGCTAATGATATTGTAAACATGGCCGTTGCAAGATATCTCCATGCTCCTGTTCTTCTTATTGCAGATATTGACCGTGGAGGTGCTCTGGCATCTCTGGTTGGTACCTTGGAGCTGCTTACACCGGAAGAAAGAGATCTCGTTAAAGGTCTTATTATCAATAAATTCCGCGGAGATGTTTCCTTGCTTCAGCCTGCGGTAGAGTTTCTGGAGGAAAAAACCGGCAAACCGGTTTTGGGAATAGTTCCTCATGTTGTTCATCTCGGTATTGATGACGAGGATTCCGTTGCCCTTGAAACAAAAGGCATTGATGACAAGAAAGCCGATATTAAAATCGCTGTTATCAAGACTCCGAAGATTTCCAACTTTACTGATTTTGAATGCCTTGCCGGGGAAGAGGATGTATCTGTATCCTATGTTGACCTCCCTGATGAACTGGAGAAGCTTGGCAAGGTTGATTTGATTATGCTGCCGGGCAGCAAAAATACCACAGAGGATATGATTTATATCCGTAAGTGCGGACTGGAAGAAAAGATCAAAGAGATGGTTGCCGGTGGAACACCGCTGATTGGTATATGCGGCGGCTATCAGATGCTTGGCAAGGAAGTACGCGACCCGAACCACACTGAGTCCCAACTGGATGGCACCCTCGGTCTTGGCCTGCTGGATATGGTGACGACCTTTAGCTCGGAGAAGCTTACCTCTCAGGTTACCGCCGATTGCCACGGTCTGCATTTCCTTGGTCAGACGATAGACGCGGCCGGCCTGCAGGGTTATGAGATACACATGGGCGAGACAGAGTTTACCGGTGCCGGTGACGAGCATCCGCTGGTAATAACCGAGCGTGCAAACGAGAAGGTCAATGCGACAGAGGGAACAGTCCGGGCAGATGGTCTGATCTTCGGTACATATATTCATGGTGTGTTTGATCACGATGAATTCCGTCGCTCTATTATTAACGCTCTTCGTCTGAGAAAAGGTCTTCCTGCCTTGGAGAATAAGCGCAATGTCTATGCTGAGAAGCAGCGTGCCTATGATAACCTGGCTGAAAAGGTTCGGGCAGCTCTTGACATGGACAAACTATACAAGATTCTTGGTGAGCAATAAATGGTTACCGGTTGGGCGGCTTTCCTAATTGACTGCCTGATAGGAGATCCGCGTTCATCAATACATCCCGTCTGCCTGATGGGAAACCTGATATCACTTCTGGAAAGATTTCTCTACAACGAGTCCGATAGTGACAGCGTAAAAAGAATAAAAGGCACAGTTCTGATGCTGCTTATGCTTGTTATATGCTACAGTGCGGCTGTATATATTCAGGCGGCAGCGGCAATGACGGGTATTCCTTATCTGAGCTTTGCTGTCAATGCATTCTTTTTGAGCATGGTTATTTCTCCCCGCTCTTTGGCAGAGGCAGGGAGGGAAATCCGAGAGTATCTTGAAAACGGCGATATAGACAATGCACGCTTCAAGGTAGGCTGGATTGTTGGTCGGGATACGGATAAGCTCTCTGTCGGAGAATGTACCAGAGCGACGGTAGAGACCATTTCCGAGAATATCACGGACGGAATACTTTCTCCATTGTTCTATTGGGCGATAGGCGGACTTCCGCTGGCTATTGCATACAGAGCGGCCAATACAATGGACTCCATGATTGGCTACAAGAATGATAAGTACCTGTTCTTCGGCCGGACTGCGGCACTGTGTGATGATGTTTGGAATTATATTCCGGCTCGCATCACCGGCATACTGTTAGTGGCTGCTGCCTGGTTTTGGAAGTACGATTACAAAAATGCCTGGAGAATGATGCTTAGAGATGCTGACAAGCATCCAAGTCCGAATGGCGGCTATGCCGAGGCAACAGTTGCCGGTGCTCTAGGTATCAGACTCGGCGGGTTGAATTATTATTTCGGGAGACCTTCCTTCAGGGCATATATGGGTGAGCCTCTGAAGGAGCTAGGCCCCATTCATATCCGTCAGGCTACCAGGTTGATGTATACTGTCACGGTATTTTTTCTTTTGGTTCTCAGCCTTATTGATTTTTTGAGATAAATTATGTTAAGACCTTATTTTATTGGCCTGCAATTCCTCACTCGTATCAGTCTTGTAAAACAGGATAACTGGACAGAGGAGGATTTTGGTCAGAGTGTAAAGTTCTTTCCGCTGATTGGCGCCACATTGGGCGTTGTCTATGCGGCGTTCGCCTATGTTTTGACAGTCATGCTTCCGGCATACGGAATAAATATGCCTGTCCACTTTACTGCTGCCTTGATGTTGATTTTGCCGGTTCTTTTTACTGGGGGAATCCATTGTGACGGCTTCATGGACACCATGGACGGCCTTTTTTCCGGCAGAAAACCGGAGAGAATGCTGGAAATAATGAAGGATAGTCGCGTCGGCTCCAATGGTGTGTTTGCCTTCGTTACGCTGATGATATTTGAGCTCTGTATTATTCTGGATATGAATACAGCGGCTCTTGTACCTGCCTTCTTCGTAATGCCGATAATAGCCAGGTACATGATGACGTTGGCAATCGTGTTTTATCCTTATGCTCGTCCCGAAGGCATGGGAAAGGCTTTTAAGATGTACGCCGATAGTCGGACATTGACCTTTGCGACTTTATTAGCGGCCATCTTTATTCTGCCCTTTGGTCTATTGGCATGGGCAGCTTTAGTTGTGGGATTCCTGTTTATGCGCGGTTTTGCCGGTTTTGCGGTAAAAACGGTCGGCGGATTGACAGGAGATATATACGGCTGCATTGCAACTCTTGTTGAAGGACTTGTCCTGCTGACCTTTATGGTTGGAGCAAGGATACTGATGTAACATAGAAAATTTGTCGCTTTTGATTACATGGTAAAATAAAGATTGATTGGAGTGTCGATTTAGTGGAGCTTACAGTTAAGGTTCCCGGCTCATGCGGTGAGCTGGTGCAGGGAACGCACGGAGGAACTCCGTACCTTGTGACCTGCCCGATAAATCTTTACACTCGTGTCACAATAACAGATAATCATTGTAATGTAAGCGGCCTTGGGGTAAAGTCGCAGGCTGCATTGAAAAGAACCTTGCATTATCTGGGCAAGAATGATTTCGATTTTGGAATAACGCTAAGTTCAGAGCTTCCTATCGGAAAAGGAATGGCATCCAGCAGCGCCGATATCGCAGCGGTCTGTTTTGCGGTGGCAGCGGCTTACGGCGTGGAGCTTACAGCTCCGGAGGTAAGCAGAATAGCCGCCGGGATTGAGCCGACAGACGGAGTTTTCTTTGAGAATATAATTCAGATCAATCACATGACAGGTGAATGTCTGGATACTATGGATGACTTCCCGCGTCTGAAAATTGCTGTTTTTGATGCCGGCGGAGCTGTTGATACCGTAACCTTCCATCAGAGAACCGATTTGGACGAGCTTTCCATAAAAAATGAGCAGCGTACAGATGCTGCAATGGAGCTTATCCGCAGTTCGCGTTCACCTGAGGCCTGGGCAAAGGCAGCAACAGAAAGTGCCTTGGCAAACCAATCGATATTGCCGAAGAAAGATTTGCCGGAGTTGATCGATTCATCTCTGAAGCGTGGTGCATTAGGCGTTAATGTTGCTCACAGCGGTACGGTGATAGGAGTGTTGTTCTCTCCGGAAACCACCCAGGAACACATTGATGAGATTGCTAACAGACTGGCAGCGCAGTTCAGCCACCTTCGTTATTGTGAGACAGTTATTCTTACATCCGGCGGCAAAATAATGGAAAAATCAGAATAAACGGTGAAATGTATGAATAGATTCGTTCATGGCGGCAATATCTATGAAGCCTCTCCTGTGGGAGATAAATGGCTGGATTTCAGCGCCAATATTAATCCCATCGGCCTTTGTGCCGCGGTAAAAAATGCAATATCCGAATCTATAGAAGAAATCGTTCATTATCCTGACCCGACGGGGCGGGAGCTGAAAGAGGCGATTTCTGTTCATTATGGGGTAAGTTCATCGGAAATCGTGCTCGGCAATGGTGCTGCCGAGCTTTTTTATGTTCTGATGCACACTATAAAGCCTAAACGAATCCTTATCCCTGTACCGTCATTCAGCGAATATGAAAGGGCTGCGATTTCGACTGGGGCAGCGGTAGATTACTTCCCGATATCTTCAGAAAATGGGTTCAGCATTGACAGGGATAAACTGATTGCTTTTGCAAAGAATTATGATGCAGTATTCCTTGGAAACCCAAATAATCCTACCGGATGTCTATTGGAAAAGGATTTTATTATTAACCTGGTAAAAAGTACGCCCAAAACATTCATTATCGTGGACGAATCGTTTTTAGACTTCCTGTTGTCAGATGAACCTTATTCGGTGAGAAAGCTGGTAGGCAGCTATCCTAATCTTATTGTCATGGCTTCGCTTACAAAATTTTATGCTATCCCCGGACTTCGTTTGGGGTTTGGCCTAATGAATGAGGAACTGGCGCGCAGTCTCGATATGCAAAAGGACCCTTGGAATGTAAACCTGTTGGCACATAAGGCAGGTATTGCGGCATTGACAGCAGAGGAATATCAGGGAGAAACAAGAAAATTCGTTGCAGATGAAAAACAATATCTTTCAGACTCATTGAAAAAGCTCAATATTGGGATAAGAGTATTCAACCCTACAGTAAACTTTATCCTTTTGGACATTGGCAGATGCAGGCTGAAGGAAAAGCAATCAGAAGGATTGACTGCGGCAAGGGCGACAGACGCCTATAGAAAAAATGGTGTCCTAGTAAGAAACTGCGATAATTACCCGATGCTAGGGGATACATATATACGCATTGCAGTCCGGACGAGGGAAGAAAACAACAGGTTTTTAGAAATAACAAAAGAAATTTTTATGGGAGTGTGAAGCTGTATGACGAGAGTAGTCCTTATACGACACGGTCAAACCGAATGGAACAATGCAGGAAGGTATCAGGGACAGTCAAATACGGAGCTGTCGGATGCTGGCTGCAGACAGGCAGAAATGCTGGCAGAAAACTTTCCGGTAAAAAATGTTGACTGTGTTTATTCAAGCGATTTGAATCGGGCGTTTGCAACGGCAAAGGCTGTCGCAAAGTGCTTTAATCTTGAGGTAATTCCGGAAAAAGCCTTCCGGGAGTTGGACTTTGGCGATTGGGAGGGCCTGACTTATGAGGAAATAAACCATAAGTGGCCGGAGGAAGTGGCGGACTTTTTCGGAGCTCCGGAAAAGCTGAATATTCCAAACGGTGAAACATTCTCGCAGGCTGCTCAACGCTCGGTAAAGAGGCTCAAAGAAATCATAGCTGATAATGAGGGGAAAACCATTGTAGTTGCGGCTCATGGAGCGGTTATACGGTCAATGCTGGCTACTTTGATGCATATACCTTTGCATTATATTTGGTCTATCAGGCAGGATAATACGGCGGTTAATGTATTGCGGTTTGATGGTGATTATGTTATGGTAGAAGCCATTAACAGCACAGCTCACCTTGGAAAATATATTCCGGCAGGAGTTGTAAAGGGGCAGAGTCCAACAAAATAAAAGAGGATGATAAATATGGCAAAAGTTCTTGTTCTGCATGGTCCCAACCTGAATCTTTTAGGCACCCGTGAGCCTGAGATATACGGAAGCACAACCTTGGCCGATATCGCGGCAATGATGAAAGAAAGGGCAGCAGAAGAGGCTGTAGGACTGGAATCAATTCAGTCAAATTATGAAGGAAATCTTGTTGACGAGATTCAACAGGCAAAGGCCAACGGATATGATTTTATTATTCTGAATGCTGCCGCCTTCACGCATTACAGCATTGCAATCCGTGACGCAATCGCAGCGATTGATATCCCGGTGATAGAGGTTCACCTTTCCAACATTCATACGAGAGAGGAATTCCGTCATCATTCCGTTATCAGTGCGGTTGTTCTCGGACAGATTGCTGGCTTTGGCGTTGACAGCTACATGGCTGCACTGGAGGTTGTACTTCGTCGTTTGCGGGCAGCCGGAAAGACGGGAAAATCTCTATGATTTCTGATCGTCTGAACCACTTGCGTGACTATCTCCGCGATAAAAAAATCCCGGCTGTACTTATAAGCAAGGATGAAAATGTTTATTATTTCAGTGGCTTTAAAGGGGATAGCACTATGCTCCTGGTCACGGAAGATAAAGCATTTCTTGTCACTGATTTTCGCTATATTGAACAGGCGGAGCAGCAGGCACCTCTGTACGAGCTGGTAGAGCAAAAAGAAGGTCTTATCAAAAAGTGTGCAGAGCTGGCAAAAAATAACGGCGTAAAATCGGTTAGCTTTGAGGGAAGTGTGCTATCCTTTGATGAGTACACAAGACTTGTGAAAGAACTTCAGCCGCTTGGAATCGGAGAATCTGTTTCCCTTGATAGTCTGCGGATTATCAAAGAGGCTGAGGAGGTCGCCTGTATAGAAAAAGCCTGTGATATCGGTGACGAGGCCTTTGAGGACATTATAAAATATATACGGCCTGGTATGACAGAAATAGAAGTCGCGGCAAGACTGGAAAATGTCATGCGCTGCCTCGGCTCAGAAGAGGTTTCATTCACGACGATAGTGGCCTCGGGAAAAAGAGGCAGTTTACCTCATGGAATTGCAACAGAAAAGTTGATTTCTGACGGAGAATTTGTTACAATGGATTACGGTGCTGTTTATAGAGGGTACCACTCTGATGTGACGAGGACGATTTGCGTCGGAAAAGCCGATGAGAAACAGCGTGAAATTTATTTAGCGGTGTTGTCGGCTCAGGAGCTGGGTGTCTCTCTTGTTAAGCCGGGAGCTTCCGGTATAGAGGTCGACAAGCAGGTACGGCTTCTGCTGGATGAGGCAGGGTATGCCAAGTACTTCGGTCATGGTCTTGGACACAGCGTGGGACTCGAAATACACGAGGAACCCAGACTGTCACCGAAGAGTAATTGTACCGGATTGGAAATAGGCACTGTCATTACCGTGGAGCCGGGAGTGTATATTCCCGACTGGGGCGGTGTCAGGATTGAGGATTCGGTTTTGGTTACTGAGACCGGAGCTAGGAGACTGACGAAAAGCAGTAAGCAACTTTTAGAAATAAAAGAAAATTAAAAAGATTTATAACAGGGGAGAGTTTCAAATGATTTCAAGTACAGATTTTCGCACTGGCCTTACCATCGAGATTGACAACGCCGTATGGCAGATTGTTGAGTTCCAGCATGTTAAGCCGGGTAAGGGTGCCGCCTTTGTTCGCACCAAGATGAAGAATGTCGTCACCGGTGCTGTCATTGAGCGTACCTTCAACCCGAACGAAAAGATGCCGCCGGCTCATCTCGAGACCCGGAAGATGCAGTATCTCTATGAGTCTGATGGAATGTACACCTTCATGGATCAGGAGACCTTCGAGCAGGAAGAAATCAGCAAGGAGCAGCTTGGTGATGCTCTCAACTATCTCCTTGAGGAGATGGAAGTTGCTGTACAGTCCTTCAAGGGCAAGATTATCGGTATCAGCCTTCCGAACTCTGTTGTTCTCGAAGTAACCGAGTGCGAGCCCAGCGTTAAGGGTAACACCGCTACCGGTGCAACCAAGATGGCTACAGTACAGACCGGCTATGAAGTACGCGTTCCGCTCTTCGTCAACGAAGGCGACAAGCTCCGCATCGATACCCGTACCGGTGCTTACATCGAGCGTGCTTAATTTATAATGAATTAGAACTTAAAAGAGGCTGTCGTAAGACAGCCTCTTTTTTAGCTTGATACCGATATTGTCTTTTGATTGGTGAAAATCACAAATCCCGGCTTTGCTCCGGAGGGCTTTTTTACATATCTGGCTCTGGTATAGTCTACCGGTACATTGCTTGAGCCTTTCGTCTGACTGTATTGCACGGCCAATTTTGCTGCATAAAGAAGAGTTTCTTCGGTCAGCAAATCGGGTGTGAGTCCGGCTTCTACCAGACGGATAATGACATGAGAACCCGGTATATCCTTTGTGTGAAGCCATATATCGTCCTTTTGGGCGATCTTGAAAGTAAGTCGGTCGTTTTGTCTGTTGTTTTTGCCGACAAGAACTTTTACCCCATCAGGGGATATGAAGGTAAACGGTTCTGATATCTTTTGGGAAAATGGGCGCTTCTTTATTTTCTCCTTTAATAATCCGGCATCGATAAGCTCGCTACGAATATCTTCAATCTCTATGGGAAGTGTGGATGAATCCAAGGAGTTTTCAAGCCCGAGAAGATACGAAAGATTTTCTTCAGCGATGGATATTTGTTCACGCATAAGCTCGCGGCCTCGCTTGAGCTTTGCGTATTTTTTGTAAAAGCTTTGGGTATTCTCGCCGATAGTAAGCTTTTTGTCCAAGGCTATGATTATATCTCCGTTGCCGTATATGTCGTTGACTGTAATTTCCTCATCGGAATGGTCACGCAGACTGTATCGATAAGTTTGAAGGTTATCGGCATATATACGATAGGACTCAGCGTTATCAGCCTGCTTTAGTTCGTCGTTCAAAGTGGATATTTTGTTTTGAAGACGGGTAATTTCTCCCTTTACCAGCTTTTGAAATCTGTCTTTATCGGGGGGGAGATAGCTGCCTATTATTTCACCGGCTTTTTCTGCTAAAGCACTGAGACTATCAAAGTAAAGCGGAGGCGCAGGTGCTTCTTTTTCTGTGAAATAGTGCAAAGGAAAAGCAGATTGAGCTATCAGCTTGCCGTTGGCATCGGTGATTATACAGGGCTTGATATGTTCGGCAGATACTGCTGTTACCGTTTCTGCGACAGCCTCGGAAATAGCGGTGCAGTCAGCATCATCCAGATCATCTACCGATACAGTAGCAGCAAAGCCGGCGGAGTATACTATCTCTCTTGCGGTAACAGGTCCGAATCCCATACAGGCGGAAATCAGAGCCTTATCCAGACGATTGTCTGTGCTTGATTTCACCCTGCGAAGAATTTCTGCCGGCGGTGTCGTTAGCGGATCCAGTCGGTCTCCATCGG